>DAIPZI010000208.1:0-1517 GCA_036782275.1 Crocinitomicaceae bacterium | reverse complement strand
ACCATATTCATCTTCAGGTCAATCTTAGGAAACTTCTTTTTAAACTTCTTCATTAAAGGTTGAAGTTTTTGATGTGACATTAATTCTTGAGAATGCATTTTAACAAATTTAATTCCTTAATGAATATTTTTTATATTAGTTAAAACTTAAAATTTGTTTATGGAACGTAAAATTACCCTCAGCGAAAAAGAAATTCCAGACAAGTGGTATAATATTACTGCTGATATGCCAAATAAACCACTACCTCCTCTAAATCCAGGGACAATGGAACCAATTGGTCCAGAGGCTTTAGCCCCTCTTTTTCCAATGGAGTTGATTAAACAAGAGGTATCGACTGAGAAGTATGTAGACATTCCAGATGAGGTTAGAAATATTTACTCCATGTGGCGCCCTACCCCGATATACAGAGCATATAACCTTGAGAGGATGTTAGATACTCCTGCAAAAATTTATTATAAATATGAAGGTGTAAGTCCAACAGGTTCTCACAAGCCCAATACTGCAGTACCTCAGGCGTATTACAGTAAGCAAGAAGGAGTAAAAAAAATTACAACAGAGACGGGTGCAGGGCAATGGGGGAGTGCACTCAGTTTTGCTTGTCAACATTTTGATATTGAATGTGAAGTGTTTATGGTTAAACTTTCTTTTTTGCATAAGCCTTATAGAAAAGTAATGATGAATACTTGGGGGGCAACTGTACATCCTTCACCGTCAGATGAAACCGAGATTGGAAGAAAAATTTTAGCAGAAAACCCAGAGACTACTGGCTCTTTAGGGATTGCAATTTCTGAAGCCATTGAACGAGCAGCTTCAAATGAACAAACAAAATACGCACTAGGAAGTGTATTAAACCATGTAAAACTACACCAAACGATTATTGGTCAGGAGGCAATTTTGCAAATGGAGAAAACAGGTGATATGCCCGATATTGTAATCGCTCCCTTTGGCGGAGGCTCCAATTTTGCAGGACTAGCATTTCCATTTTTACGATTGAATTTTGATGAAGGTAAATCCATTCGCTGTATTGCAAGTGAGCCTTCTTCCTGTCCTAAACTGACTCGTGGTGTCTTTAGATATGACTTTGGTGACACTGCGGGGATGACTCCTCTTTTACCTATGTATACCCTTGGACATGATTTTGTTCCAGCTCCGATTCATGCAGGAGGATTGAGGTATCATGGTGCTGGAGTGATCGTGAGTCAACTTTTGAAAGATAAATTGATTGAAGCCCGTGCCCATGATAATTTGGAGGTTTTTGATGCAGGAGTAAAATTTGCTAAAGCTGAAGGAATTATTCCAGCCCCCGAAGCAACGCATGGAATTGCTACTGCAATTGCCGAAGCCGAACGTTGCAAAATAGAAGGAAAATCAGAAACTATTTTGATCAACATGTGTGGTCATGGTAATTTTGACATGAAAGCCTATGAAGACTATTTTGCAGGTAAAATAACTAAACATGATTTGTCTCAAGAAGAAATAGATGCTTCTATCGCAAGACTTAATACTCCTCTAATACC
>DAIPZI010000207.1:0-1529 GCA_036782275.1 Crocinitomicaceae bacterium | reverse complement strand
TAAAATTAGCCTATAGATCGGGTATTTTTCCATGGTACTCAGAGGGAGAACCTATTTTATGGTATAGCCCAGACCCTCGCATGGTGCTGTTCCCAGATGAGTTGAAAATAGCTAAAAGTATGCGTCAAATTATTCGTTCAAATCGTTTTCGTGTGACTTTTAATCAGGCTTTTGAAGATGTGATTCTGAATTGTAAAAATATAGATCGTAACAATCAGGGACAGGATGGTACCTGGATTACTAATGAAATGTTGGATTCATACGTCAAACTTCACAAAGAGGGCATAGCAAAATCCGTAGAGGTGTGGGATGGAGATGAACTGGTTGGAGGATTGTATGGGGTAGAAGCAGGGTCTGTTTTTTGTGGTGAAAGCATGTTTAGTAAGGTAAGTAATGCTTCAAAAGTGGCTTTGGTTTCCTTGGTTCAAAATAAGGAGAAAGTCTACAATTTAATTGACTGCCAGGTATACAATGACCATCTTGCCAGTCTTGGTGCTCGAGAAATTCCGAGAGAGGATTTTATTTCGTTTTTATAACGTCATGACCTTAGTCATAAAATTTATCTTTGTAAGATCGATTCAACCATTTTTATGGGACAAGCGAATGAACTTTATTCCTTAATCCAATGTTAGTTAGATATAATCAAAAAACATATGCTCAGCTATTCCGTTTACAACAATGAAAATTCAACAAAGTGGGTCACTTTTATTCATGGTGCTGGTGGAAGTAGTTCAATATGGTTCCGACAAATCAGAGCGTTTAAAGAAGAATTTAATGTGCTTTTAATTGATCTTCGAGGTCATGGCAATAGTAAGCTCAAAACGAAAGAAAACATGGACAGGGACTATACATTTGAGTTTATCTCCAATGATATATTAGAAGTATTGCATCATTTGAAAATTGAGAAATCACATTTCGTTGGAATTTCTCTAGGAACCATTTTAATTAGAGATTTGGCAGAACGAAATCCTGAACTGGTACAGAGCATGATCATGGGGGGTGCCATTCTTAAGTTGAACACGCGATCCAAATTTCTGATGGGGTTTGGTAATGTTTTCAAATCTGTTGTGCCTTACATCTTTTTATACAAGCTTTTCGCATTTATAATTATGCCCAAAAAAAACCACAAAGAGTCCCGACTCTTATTTGTCAAGGAGGCAAAGAAGCTTTATCAAAAGGAATTTTTGCGATGGTATAAGCTTACCGCACAATTAAAACCTGTATTGAGTTTATTTAGAATGAAAGACATTAACATTCCAACCTTGTACGTTATGGGCGAACAGGATCATTTGTTTTTGCCATCCATTAAAAAAGTAATAAAAGACCACCGAAGCGCTCAGCTTCACGTAATTAAAAACTGTGGTCATGTTGTCAATGTTGAACAACCTATTGAATTCAATGATAAGGTGCTCTCATTTTTACGCGCGGTCTAAAGTCTGATTTTGAGACTGTTATTAATACAATCATTTGGGTTGTGCTTATTTTGAAAAGAGCTGATTGATGTCCTTGAACGCTTTGAACTCTAATGC
>DAIPZI010000206.1:0-1546 GCA_036782275.1 Crocinitomicaceae bacterium | reverse complement strand
AGACCATCCACAACACGTCCAAGTAATCCTTTACCAACAGGCACGTCTACAATCGACCCTGTTCGTTTTACAATGTCACCTTCACGAATGTTTGTATCACTCCCAAAACAAACGATACCTACGTTATCATTTTCTAAATTAAGGGCCATTCCTTTGATCCCACTGTCAAACTCAACCATTTCACCTGACTGAATTTTGTTTAAACCATAGACACGAGCAATCCCATCACCAACTGAAAGAACTCTTCCAATTTCGTCAATATTTAGATCTGAGTAGTGATTTGAAATACGTTGCTCAAGTAAATTTGATAATTCCATCGCTGAAAGACTCATAAATCTTTTATTTTTTTTTGGTTAAAACCAAAGAGTAACTTAAATACAAAAACCCTTTAAAATGTCTGTGGAATTACTTCCCAAGGGCTTCTAAATTGAAAATTTCGAAATTGTTGAGCAAGTTCAACAGGCTCTGCAATCACTCGTTTCTTTGTATCATCATACTTAAATTCTAAATAACCTGTTAATGGGAAATCTTTTCGAAGAGGATGTCCTTCAAAACCATAGTCAGTTAAAATTCTTCGTAAATCTGGATGATTTAAAAAACAAATACCAAACATATCCCAGGTTTCTCTTTCAAACCAATTTGCCGAAGGATACAGATGTGTCACAGATTCAATTTGTGTTGTTTCTGTACACTCTACTTTTACCCGAATTCGCTTATTTTGTTGCAAACTTAATAAATGATACACAACTTCAAATCGAGATTCCCTTGACGGGTAATCGACTGCGGTTAAATCGATTAACATCTTAAATTGCGTTGTTGAATGATCTTTTAAGATTTCAAGTGCTGGGAGAAGATATTCGCTTTTTTTAAGAACAAGAGTAAGCTCTTTTGATTGAACAACAACCTTTTGAATCCATTTTGGAAAAAGTAAAAGTGGCGAACCATTCATAAAAAAAAGATTTTTTTGATTCAAAAAACCCAACCTATTTATTATACCATAAAAGTGTGGTTTTATTTTGTGAGATTTTTTTCTGTAATTGAAGAAGCCCGTACAGTAACGCTTCAGCTGTTGGCGGACACCCTGGTACATAGATATCTACTGGTACAATTCTGTCACATCCACGAACTACAGAATATGAATAATGGTAGTAACCTCCACCATTTGCACAAGATCCCATTGAAATAACCCATCTTGGTTCTGGCATCTGATCATAAACTTTTCTTAAAGCAGGTGCCATTTTATTCGTCAGAGTCCCAGCAACAATCATAACGTCTGACTGTCTTGGACTTGGTCGAAAAATCATGCCAAATCGATCTAAATCGTATCGAGCGGCTCCAGTATGCATCATTTCAACAGCACAACAAGCGAGACCAAAAGTCATTGGCCAAAGAGACCCTTGTCGAGCCCAATTAATTAAACCGTCTACTTTTGAAATAATATATTCACTCGATGACGCTTGACCTTTATAAAAACTTGAAGTCATAAAACAACATTTTTTTATCTTTTTCTATCTCCCATTTTTTTAATAGTTTTTTTTCATCACTA
>DAIPZI010000205.1:0-1563 GCA_036782275.1 Crocinitomicaceae bacterium | reverse complement strand
CAACAGTTCCTTGCTTAATACCTATGCTTTCAGCAATGTCACTTTGATTGCATTTTCGCGGAGCACTGTAATATCCCATTTCAACTGCGGTTTTAATCACCAAATTACGTTTGTTGGGAAGTTTTGGAGCGGCCATCCAGTCCCCTATTATCAGTTTTGAAATCCGCATTTCCATTTTTTCTGGAATTAATAATTCTAACTTATCTTTAATTCGTTTTAATCCATTAGGAGTTCCATGTATTGTCATAAAAAATCCATTTTCTCTTGAAAGATAAGTTGGAGGCATAATCCAAGCTTCGTCTTCAGCCCCGATAATCAGTTGAATTGGTCCTGGCGTTCTTACTTTCAAATATGCAAAATCATCACCCTGTTGAAGGATTTTATCTATTATCAAACTACCCTGTAGTTCATCCTTGATCTTCATTATATCTATGCCATCATGTTCTACCTTTACGATACAAGTAGGGATTGAATCTACAACCCCTGTGCCGGTTATCATCTCCAGTTTACTGAAGAACTGCGTGATAATATTACCAGGTAGGTGTTTGGCTTGTTTATGTAAAATACGAATTTGAAAATATCTCATGTTTCCGCTTGCCTTTACCGAACCCATAAATTCACAACCATTAGTTAGTTTACCATTTTATTTTTTGACCATCATATTGAATAAAAATTCCACTGTCTTCAATTGTATGGCTATTCAAAACATCCATCATTCCCTGAACACTATCTTTGATTTCTACCGGGGCTCTGTCGCCCCCCATTCTTGTTTTAACCCACCCAGGGTGGAATATAATAAACGAAATATTATGTTCTATACATTCCTTTTTCATCGCTACTGTGAACATATTAAGTGCGGTTTTCGATGCTCTGTATGCATATGATTTACCCATTTGACAATCATCAATAGAACCCATCAAACTACTTATCATTACAATTTTTGTCAAATCTGAACTCAGCATTTTAGGATATAATGCCTTAACCATTCGAACCGGGCCAAGCGAATTTATGTTCAAAACTTCTAAAGCCCATTCATCATCGATTTCTGTTAAACTTCTCCATCTCCCATCAGGAACTCCTGCATTATTGATTAGTAAGTCAATATTCTCATCAATTTGGTCGGCGAATCTCTCAATAGACTGATTATTTGTGACGTCCAATTTCAAAGAGGTCAAATTATCATTTGGAATGATTTCTAAACCTCCCAAATTTTCTTTATACCCCGCGTATACTTTCCACCCTTCTTCTAGTAAACGAACTACCCAATGATTCCCAATACCGCGGTTCGCCCCAGTGATAACAGCAACGCGCATACAATGGCCATTTATCGGGGCGAATAGAACCTTTCTAGTCCTCGTTTACCAAGAGACGTCGAAATCATCACCAATTTTAGAACTTGGAGCATCTAAAATTTCGATTTTTGTAATAATTTCTTGTTGTTCATTTTTGGGTTCTTTTTCTTTAAATTCAATAGACCTTTCAACAACTTGTTTAGTTGCTTTAATTGGCTTTGAGATAAATGTTCCTCGATTTTCCTCAGCGTTAATCTTCATACCATAAGAA
>DAIPZI010000204.1:0-1595 GCA_036782275.1 Crocinitomicaceae bacterium | reverse complement strand
ACCTTTTTCTCTGTAACTTCAACACCACATCGGTCACAAATAATTCCTTTGTAACGAATTCGCTTGTACTTTCCACAGGCACATTCATAGTCTTTAACAGGACCAAAAATTCGCTCACAAAACAGACCGTCACGTTCTGGTTTATGGGTTCTGTAATTGATAGTTTCAGGCTTTAAAACTTCACCTCTAGAATCTGATAAAATAGATTCTGGCGAAGCCAATCCTATAGAAATTTT
This sequence comes from Crocinitomicaceae bacterium, assembly GCA_036782275.1. Lineage (GTDB taxonomy): Bacteria > Bacteroidota > Bacteroidia > Flavobacteriales_D > Crocinitomicaceae > UBA952. The sequence continues at coordinate 1,359 of DAIPZI010000204.1, read as the reverse complement.
ATTGAACTTTTTTTGCGTTGTATTATCTTGCTTTCTAGCCATTGTGTATGGTATATGATAATGAAATTATTCTTCTAATCTAATGTCTAATCCTAATCCTTTCAGTTCGTGCATGAGTACATTGAACGATTCTGGTAATCCTGGTTCTGGCATGGGTTCGCCTTTTACGATTGCTTCGTAAGTTTTTGCCCTTCCAATAACGTCATCAGATTTAACAGTTAAGATCTCTCTAAGTGTGCTTGAAGCGCCGTAAGCCTCCAAAGCCCAAACTTCCATTTCTCCAAAACGCTGACCACCAAACTGAGCTTTACCACCAAGAGGTTGTTGCGTAATGAGAGAATAAGGTCCAATAGACCGCGCGTGCATTTTATCGTCTACCATGTGACCTAATTTCAACATGTAGATAATTCCAACGGTTGCTGGCTGATCAAATCGATCGCCTGTACCACCATCATACAGATAGGTATGCCCAAATCTTGGAATGCCTGCTTCATCTGTAAATTCATTAATTTGATCCAAGGTAGCACCATCAAAAATTGGAGTCGCAAAGGTGCGCCCTAAATCTTTTCCAGCCCATCCGAGTACCGTTTCATAAATCTGACCGATATTCATTCGGGAAGGTACACCTAGTGGATTCAAAACAATATCAACAGGCGTTCCATCTTCAAGGAAAGGCATGTCTTCTTGACGAACAATTCGCGCTACAATACCTTTGTTACCGTGACGACCTGCCATTTTATCCCCTACTTTAAGTTTACGCTTTTTAGCAATGTAAACTTTCGCTAGTTTGATAATTCCTGCTGGTAGTTCATCTCCAACGGAGATTGTAAACTTCTCACGTCTTAAAGAACCTTGAAGGTCATTTTCTTTGATTTTGTAGTTGTGAATTAATTCTTTTACTAGCTTGTTGAGCTTGGCATCTGTCGTCCACTTTCCGCCAACAAGGTGGGCGTAATCGTCCACCGCATTGAGCATTTTTAAAGTGTACTTTTTACCCTTAGGGAATACTTCTTCACCAAGATCATTAAAGATCCCTTGCGCTGTTTTTCCACCTACAATTGAAAAGAGTTTTTGAACCAAAACAGATTTCAAGTCATCAAATTTAATGTCGAATGCATCTTCTAAAGCAGCAATATCCTCTTTGTCTTGAGCACGTTTGCGCTTGTCTTTGATTGCTCGTGAAAAAAGTTTCTTCTCAATAACGACACCGTGTAAGGAAGGTGATGCTTTTAAAGAAGCATCTTTGACATCTCCAGCCTTATCTCCAAAGATAGCTCGGAGAAGTTTTTCTTCTGGTGTTGGATCGCTTTCACCCTTTGGGGTGATTTTTCCAATGAGAATATCTCCTGGCTTAATTTC
>DAIPZI010000203.1:0-1641 GCA_036782275.1 Crocinitomicaceae bacterium | reverse complement strand
ACGGAAACGTCTATGAGCAAGAATATGAATTTGGTAAAACGATGTATCCAGTAAAGCAAACTGGAACAACTGAATTTAGAGGAACTATTATTACCTTTTATCCAGATCCTGAAATATTTAAACAAACTATTGAGTACAATTACGAAACGCTATCCAACAGACTTAGAGAATTATCTTTTTTAAATAAGGGGATTATTATTTCAATTACTGACAAAAGAGAAAAAGATGAAAAAGGAGAGTTTGTTACTGAAATTTTTCAAAGCACAGAAGGACTCAAAGAATTTATTCGTTTTCTAGACGATACCCGGGAACCAATAATTGGAGATGTAATTTCAATGGAGGGAGAGAAAAAAGACATTCCTGTTGAGGTAGCAATGATTTATAATACATCTTACAGTGAAAATCTACATTCCTATGTAAATAATATAAATACTCACGAAGGAGGGACTCATTTATCAGGATTCAGAAGAGGGCTTACCAATACACTAAAAAAGTACGCAGACTCTTCTGGAATGCTTGATAAGTTAAAGTTTGACATCGCTGGTGATGACTTTAGAGAAGGACTTACCGCAATAATTTCAGTAAAGGTAGCTGAGCCTCAGTTTGAAGGTCAGACGAAAACAAAACTTGGAAACAGAGAAGTCACCTCGGCGGTGAGTCAAGCTGTTTCTGAAATGTTAGAAAATTATTTAGAGGAAAATCCAAACGATGCAAAAACTATTGTACAAAAAGTAATTCTTGCTGCTCAGGCCAGACATGCCGCTCGAAAAGCTCGTGAAATGGTTCAGCGAAAAACTGTGATGGGAGGTATGGGATTACCGGGTAAATTATCTGATTGTTCTGAACAAGATCCAGAAAAATGCGAGGTATTTCTTGTCGAGGGAGATTCGGCAGGTGGAACAGCTAAACAAGGTCGTGACCGTAATTTTCAAGCAATTTTGCCGTTAAGGGGTAAGATTTTGAATGTTGAAAAAGCTATGCAACACAAAGTGTTCGAAAACGAAGAGATCAGAAACATATTTACAGCTTTGGGTGTTTCGATTGGTACCGAAGAAGACAGTAAAGCCTTAAATCTTGAAAAATTACGGTATCATAAAATTGTAATTATGTGTGATGCTGATGTCGACGGTAGTCATATTTCAACACTTATCTTAACTTTTTTCTTCAGATACATGAAAGATTTAATTGAAGCGGGTCATGTATTTATTGCAACCCCACCTCTCTATTTAGTTAAAAAAGGAGCAAAAAAGAAATATGCTTGGTCTGATGAGGAACGTGAAGAAATTCAAACGGAATTTGGAGAAGGTTGTAAAATACAACGTTATAAAGGCCTTGGAGAAATGAATGCAGATCAACTTTGGGATACCACTATGAAGCCTTCAGAAAGGACATTACGTCAGGTAGTAATTGATAATGGAGTGGAAGCTGATAGAGTATTTTCAATGTTGATGGGTGATGAAGTTCCGCCACGACGAGAATTTATCGAAAAGAATGCGGTTTATGCAAATATTGATGCATAATCATATTATAAAACTAGTTTTTATATGTTTGGCATTAGTTACTTCTTTTTCTGGGAGATCCCAGATAGATATAACAGATGCTGTTAATGATATGTTGTATATTTCTAGTAAATATGTTTCT
>DAIPZI010000202.1:0-1648 GCA_036782275.1 Crocinitomicaceae bacterium | reverse complement strand
AAGTATTTTAATGAAGAGGGGACAGAGTTTGATTTTATGACCGATTGGTTAGACAGTTTAAAATCTCATGGTATTTATGGCATTAATGGGCGTTTGATTACAGATGCTTCCGAATTTGGTTATGCCGGTGTTCCCGATGGTTGGGACTGGTCTGATATGGGTAATTATTATGGCGTTGGTGCATCGGGAATTAATTTCTTTGACAATACATTGAAGTATTATTTCAATACTGGAAATCCAGGAGAAAAAGTGGAGCTTTTAGCTACTTTGCCAGAAATACCAAACTTGTTTTTTCAGCACGACATAAAAGCGGAAAACATAAGAAGGGATCTTTCATACATTTATGGCTCTCCTTTCTCCAATGTGAGATTTGGCAGAGGAAGTCTGCCGGCTTACAAAGATAGTTTCTGTGTAAAAGGAAGTATACCAGACCCGGAACTTCAGCTTTCAATTGATTTTAAATCATTTTTAGCTGCCCATTCTTTTGATGTCAAAGGAGAATCTTCGGCCAATCGTTTTCTTTTAACACCCCATCCCTCTTTTGATTCATTACATTTTGTTTTTAGCTATACAGGCGAAAAATTGATTGATATAGTTAATAAAACAAATTTGTATAGTGTGAATTTGTTTGCTGAAGGATTACTAAATTTGACAGGCTACAAGTATTCCGGTTTTGGATCCACCAAATCGGGTATTAATGCGGTTTACAGACTCATCAGAAAAGATGTTGACTTATCGGGTTTAAGCATAAAAGATGGCAGCGGATTGTCTCGCAAGAATGCGGTTTCAGCATCGCATTTTTGCCAATTATTGAAAGGCATTTATAAGAGTGGTATTTACGATGATTTTAAAGGGTCCTTGTCCGTAGCGGGAAATAAAGGGACTTTAAAATCCGTATGTAGAAACCAAAAAGGAGCAAACAGAATTTATGCCAAAAGTGGTACGCTTAGCAACGTTAAGGCCTATTCCGGTTATGTTCAAACGGTGTCTGGTAAAAATCTTGCATTTGCTGTCATTGCAAACAATTTTAATTGTTCGAAATCACAGATTGTAAAAAAAATGGAACGCATGTTTAATGCAATGGCTAGCTATTAAGTTCTTGTTCAATAACCTTTTTCCAAAAATCTTTGAGGTCGATGCCTGCAATGTTTAACATTTGAGGAACAATACTCGCTTCTGAGAATCCAGGTATTGTATTGACTTCAATTACGTTGGGGGTTGTTCCGACCAAAATAAAATCGATTCGGGCAACAGATTTTAAGCCTAACACCTCATATATCTCTTTCGATAGAGTACGGATTGTATTCGAGGTCATTTCATCTATTTGCGCAGGAGTTTGTTCTTTTGATTTGCCATTGTATTTTGCGTCATAATCGAAAAAATCATTTTCAGAGATGATTTCGGTAATCGGCAATGCTCGAAGTGCTTCTTGATCTCTAAAAACGGCACAAGTTAATTCTCTCCCCTCTAAGAACGATTCAAGTATGATTTGTTCTCCCTCAGAAAATGCAAATTCAATGGCTTTATCTAATTCATCTTTTTTATAAACTTTTGATATTCCATAACTAGAACCAGAGCCAGTAGGTTTTACGAATAATGGCAATCCTAGTTCGTTACAAATGTGATCTGCGTTATACAATTGATGTTT
>DAIPZI010000201.1:0-1683 GCA_036782275.1 Crocinitomicaceae bacterium | reverse complement strand
TTTTGAAGGTAACCAAAAGTGCAACGCGTCCGATCATGAATCATATACGTTGTTACCTGCAGTTATTTTATACCATGTTCGAGACTCTTTTTCGCGAGTAATCACAATGGAGTCATTCTCAAAATCTGGTATTATAGTCCAAACTCCATCTTTTGAAAGAACCTTGTTTGGGAAGTAAATACTTCGACCATCTTCGGTCAATTCCCAAGGTTCTTTTTTCGTTCCATTCCAATAGTTTATGGCTAGCGTATCAGTATCAATTGTAATGGTTAACTCAAATTCCCCTTCTGCAAAGCCAGGAGGCGGAGGTGCAATAGCCTTTGATATTCTCCATTTACCAATCAGATTTTGTTTAATAAAAACTTCGTCCTCTTTTACAAGTGACACTTTTCTATTTGGTTTAAGATGATATGTTAAATGAATGGAATCACCTGCATCGTCCCATATAGATGCTACTGGAAAAAAATAATAGTGGTGGATGAAAAGGCTGGTCCCCTCGTAGTTAAAAATCCTCCATTTGCCAGCCTGGTTGGTTTGATTTATACAAATGGAGTCATTAATAAAGCTAATGTACATAGAGTCTTCTGGCCACTTCATTTCGTACGAACCTTCTAGTTTCTGGGAGAACTTTTTAGATAAGTCAATCTTCTTCAGGACAATGGAACGAAAAAACTTTTGCTCTTGATTTGAAAAAGACAACACCATTGAATCATTCAAATGAAATTGCGCTGTATCTACTTCTGTGCCCCAATCAATTATTAATAGGTCGTTTTCTAAGGAATAATTGTATATACGCTCTGAAACTTTCAATATGTTTCCGCTAGCATGGTCCCCTAGTTTAATTTCTTTGAGTTTTCCATTATCAAACTCGAAAATTCTCTGAGCCATAACACTTGAAGGTTTTTCATTTGCCGTAAATGAGCTAACGTAAATCCAACTGCCTTCAATGGTTTTTTCTTGATTACAAGAAACAAGAAGAGAAAGGCAGAAAATGGCTACAACGTATTTCATAATAATTGCAGGTAAGTCTCGGGTATGAAACGTAGGGCATTTCAAAGCACTTATTTGTCCGCCCGAAACCAAGCTTGCTAAGTGCCGAAAATTTGCAGAAACCACTGTCCGCCCTATGTTTTATACCCATTGTTGGCCATAGTTTATTATTTCTAAAGTTTGTGCTTTTCTCGAAGTTGTCCTTTTGAACCAAAAAAATCAAAAGTACCTAGGAGCGGTTTCCATTTATAGATTAATTGATTTTGACGATACAGGTAAGCAGAGTCAGATTGCCCGTTAAAAACAAAATAATCTCCTTCAGAAAAAAGATTGAATGGTTCAGTCGTGCCGTTATGTGCGTACTTTATTCTTTCTAGAATTTCGGCTTTATCATCTTTAATCACGACATAGTAATCGTCTGTCTCATTTCTTTTATCATAAGCATTTGTAGTTGACTTATCTAAATCAACACGTAACATGCAAGAGTGAACATCGAATTGATTTGTTACACTTGTTACTCTTCCTTCGAAGGATTCATTAAAGTTTTCGAAATATTCTTTGTTCAGATAATCTCGTTTTCTCTCTTGATAATTCGAGAAAGAGATTGCTATCGAATAGAATGCAATCCCAACAATTACAATAATTAGAAGTTTCTTTTTAAGGGTCAATTTTCTTTCTTCAAATTATGGCCAA
>DAIPZI010000200.1:0-1816 GCA_036782275.1 Crocinitomicaceae bacterium | reverse complement strand
GGAAGTAATGTATGCACCTGTTGAAGAGGTGACATTGATGCCGCCATCTCCGACGACAAAATAGGACTGACTTAAAACTGAATCAGCAAGGAATACACTTAGAAATAAAACAAGGGTTTTCATTTTGGCTTATTTGTTTTTCACTACGTTTAAGGTATTCTTTAGCATTTCAATATCTGCCTTGTTACTATCGACACTTGCTTTAAGCGTTTCATTTGCTTTCAACAGGTTATCAATTTGATCTTTTTGCATTTCAATTAGTCTATATAATTCTTGGGTTGCAGATACATTTAGCATTGAAATAGCATCGTAATCAACGATTCTAAAGTCATCTACTTTTTTACCATAAATAAAGGCCTCTCCCGAGTAATCCGTAGCAAACTGAATACTGTTGCCATCTTTAGCTATTACTTCTACATTACTTTGTGTGTCATTTATAAAAAGTTTAACTTCATCACCAATAGCTAAATCATTTTCGATGGGCATTCGTCCATTTGTTAAAGTTGTTTTCTTATAAACGTTCGGGATGAAATTTGATGTTCGGCCCACAGCTAATGGGAAAACTTCTTCCACCTGTTGAGCGATTACTTTTTTATATTTTTTATTTCCTTCAGAAATAACATCCTTCATGGTATAATCCGTAATTTGAATATTGTTTAATGTTATCAAATCTTGGGCGTTGTTCGATAGCTGGGTGATGTTTTTTACTCGCTTGTCAGATTCAGCTAAAAATTGTCCGGCAGTTAAAATGTTATGCTCTGCATAAATACTTGTAAGGCCATCATATGCTCCGTAATCACTTGTCCCTTGACCATTACCGAAACCGGCATCAAAATAATTACCTCCTGAGGAGCTGTATATATTATTCCCAGCAACATGAAGTATACCATTGGTGGGGGAATTCGTATTTACACCGAGTCTTCCATCTCTCATCACGACTTCTAAATTCCCAGTTTGTAATGAAATAGTCGAATTTCCATAAAGCTTTGCACCATCAAAACCACCACCTCCGGAATAACTTAAAAAATGATTACCGTCTGAACCATTGCGTAATCGCAATTGATTATCATTTAGGCAGGCGTTACCATTTACATCTAGCCTAGCTTGTGGATCTGTATTACCCCAGCCAATGCCTACATCTCCACTTGTGGTGAGTCTAAACAATGTATTCGCTGCAGGAATATTAGTATTGTCTGGGGTGCCATGTGAAAAATCCAAATGATCCGTATCCCGTTGGCTAATTTGCCATTTATCTGTATCCCAATCGGTACCGTCTATAGGAACGGTATTGTCATTGTCGATATGAATCCCCCCATATCGAGTGATCCCGACATTTCCTTCTGTGGATTGAAATCGTGCTGCATAGGCATCGTCGCCAATTGAGACCGTATTCACAACGTGTAATGGATTGGAAGGAGTAGCGATTCCAATACCTACATTCCCAGTGGGATAATCTAAGTTTGTACCGTCCAATGACCAATAATTTCCATCACCTCCAGCGTCTAATTTTACCCATGACGAACCGTTATAATGATAAAATCCTGCAGTGTTATCTGTTTGATATACCATAAGACCTGTTGCTGGAGAGCCTATTGCATCTCGTTGTACCAAAGTCATTCTTGGTATTAAAATTCCTTTAGTTCCTTTCACGTCGAGTAATGCTGAGGCATCAGGAGACGAACCATCAGTATTAATCCCAACATTTTGAGCTTGAAAGGAGATTGAAGTTAGTGTGAAAATCAGTGTGAAAATTTGATACAGTTTCATGTGTTAATATTATTTGAATAAAGTCTATGCAAATTACAACTTAAAAAAC
>DAIPZI010000199.1:0-1827 GCA_036782275.1 Crocinitomicaceae bacterium | reverse complement strand
CTTAAACCCCTAAAAGCTAAAGCTTTATTACATGGGCACTGCCATCCAAAAGCATTTAATGTTTTGGATTCTGTCGAAGAAGTTCTCAGTTTTATTGACGATCTTAAAGTCGAGAAAATTGAAACAAGTTGTTGCGGTATGGCTGGTTCCTTTGGCTACTCAAAAGAAACTTATGACTTTTCTATGAAAATGGCGGAGAAAGATCTCCTTCCAAAAATTAGAGAGGCCGATAAAAATACTATTTTAATTGCTGATGGAACATCGTGCAGAAGCCAAATCGTTGATGGCTCAGAAAGAGAAGCAATTCACGTCGCCCGCCTACTAGATCAACAGCTTCTGAATAATTAAAACAAGCCAACTCCAATTAGTCGGACACCCATTAAAAGAAAAGCAACTAAAATAGCTTTCTCAAACCAACTTTGCGATGTTTTATTTCGAAGTATTTCACCCACTCGAAATCCAATAAGTACAAAAATCAGACCAAATATCGACTGTAATGCAGATTCTTTTGTTAATATTCCACCGAAAATCAAACCAAAGATTAACGGTACTGCACCAGCTAAAAAGAGAAACCCAGTTGCCGATATAAAGCGATCCTTGTCCACCCTCCTTGCAATAAGATAAATTGCAACAGTGGGTGACCAGATTGAACTTAAGCCACCAAGAACACCAGACAAAACCCCAAAGCCAAGCTGCCAAGATCGTTTTTCGCTTATCTTAATTTTTAAACCTACCAAACCATTTAAGGATACAATTACCATTGCTATGCCAATCGAAATAGTAAGTAATCCGGTTGGGTATTTCGAAAGAAAAAGAGATGTAAAAAAAATACTAAAAATAATGGCGATGGCAAATAACCAATAAGTTCTGATTGCCTCTAGCCTATATTTCGAACGAGAAAATTGTGTAAAATTTGTAAATAGAATAGGAATTACAAGCAAAGAGATCGCATGTGCTGGCGGTATAACCAATGTTAGGAACGCCATAGCGGCAGCTGGCAGACCAATACCCAAAAAACCTTTAACAATGCCTGATAAAAAGAAAACGAGCATCATGAAAATGAGAATATTAATGTCGCTTGATGGAAACAGTATATTCCAAAGGTCACTATTCATATCAGTAAATAAACAAAAGAATTAAAAGAATTAAAAGAGTATTGTTTTTACTTACCATAAATCAATTCAAATAATTTTAGTCGTTGCACCTTTCCCGAAGGACCTTTGGGTAGGTCCGCAAGAATATGGATTTTATCAGGAGACTTATATTTTCCAATTTGATTTTCACAATGGCTTTTCAAGTCAGCTAACTCAACAGAAACTTTTTCTTTTAGACAAACACATGCCTCGACTCTTTCTCCGTAATCGTCACAAGGAACTGCAAAAGCCGCCGCTTCGAGAATACTTGGATGAGCCAACAGGGCCTCATCAATTTCTCTAGGAGCAATATTTTCACCACCTTTAATAATCAGTTCCTTGATTCTACCCGATACAAATAAATAACCATCGTTATCTAAATACCCTAAGTCTCCTGTACGTAACCAACCATTATTAACAATTGTTTTATTCGTTTCTTCAGGTTGTTTGAAATATCCTTTCATAACATTATCACCCTTGACCAATATCTCGCCTGTTTTCCCCGCAGGCAGAACCTCGAATTGATCATCACCAATCATAATCTGGTTACCAAATGCCTTTCCGGGAGATCCAATTTTACGTTCGTCTGGAGGCATAGGGTTTGTCGTAATCTGAGATCCTGTTTCTGTAAGACCCATTGTTTCAATGATTGGAATACCAAATCGTTTCTCAAATTTTTTATGAATATCGGGTG
>DAIPZI010000198.1:0-1864 GCA_036782275.1 Crocinitomicaceae bacterium | reverse complement strand
ATGGCAGATATTGCTGTAGCGTTATGGAAATATAATTTAAAACATAATCCTCAAAATCCTCATTGGTTTAATAGAGATAGGTTTGTTTTATCCAACGGTCATGGCTCGATGCTGTTATACAGTTTGTTACATTTAACTGGCTATAATTTGACCATTGAGGACTTGAAAGACTTTCGACAAATTGGTTCAAAAACACCTGGACATCCTGAATTAGATCTTGATATTGGGGTTGAGACAACAACTGGACCTTTGGGTCAGGGTATAGGTAATGCAGTTGGTATGGCTTTGGCGGAGAAAATGCTTGGTAGTAGATTTAATAAACCTGATGGCTTAAATCCCATTGATCATTACACTTATACCTTTTTAGGCGATGGATGCTTAATGGAGGGCGTTTCTCATGAGGCTTGTTCTTTTGCAGGAACTCATGGCTTAGGAAAATTAATATGCTTTTATGATCAAAATGGAATTTCTATAGATGGAGAAATAACAAATTGGTTTACAGACAATACTGGCCAAAGATTTGAGAGTTACAACTGGCAAGTATTAAAAGTTGATGGTCACAATGTAGATGAAATCCTTACCGCTATTAAACATGCTCAGGATGAAACAAGTCGACCAACATTGATTTGTTGTAAAACCGAAATTGGTTTTGGATCTCCAAATAAAGCTGGAACATCAGGAGTGCATGGTTCTCCCCTAGGCGATGAAGAAATTATTAAAACTAGAGAAAAGCTTGCATGGAATCATGCGCCATTTCATATACCAGAATCCATCAAATCCGAGTGGGATGCTAGAGAATCTGGATCTAAACTCAATGATGAATGGGATAAACTCATGGAAGAATACTCTCAAAGTCATCCAGAATCTTTCAAAGAACTTACTAGGCTAATAAAAAATAAACTTCCTGAAAATTTTGAAAAGTCCTATAAAGAATTTTTAAGTGATTTGATTTCAAGCGATGAACAAAGTTTGGCTACTCGAAAAGCTTCAGAGTTATGTTTAAATTTCTTTTGCGATGAATTGCCTGAACTTGTTGGAGGATCAGCTGATCTTACTGGCTCCAATAATACTTTTTCCTCCGTCAGCTCCGAAATGCTTCCCGATAATCCAAAAGGAAATCATATTTTTTATGGAGTACGAGAGTTTGGAATGACAACTATAATGAATGGAATGCTTCTACATGGTGGAATAAAACCATATGGCGGCACATTTCTTGTATTTATGGATTACGCCAGGAATGCTGTTCGATTGGCTGCCCTCATGAAGATTCCAAACATTTTTGTTTATACTCATGATTCCATAGGGCTCGGAGAAGATGGGCCTACACATCAACCAATCGAGCATCTCGTCACTTTAAGGGCAACTCCAAATTTAAATAATTGGAGACCAGCAGATATTATTGAAACTGCTGTTGGGTGGAAAGATGCTGTAACTTCTAAAGACACTCCACATAGTCTTATTTTATCAAGGCAAAACTTACCATTTATTCATAGAACAAAAGATCAGATCGATTTAATTCAAAAAGGAGGCTATCTTTTGTCTCATGAGGAAGATGCTGATATTACGTTAATAGCATCAGGCAGCGAAGTTCAGTTAATTATCGCAGCCGCTAAATCAATTCAACATGAAGGATTAAAAGTAAATGTAGTATCTATGCCATGTCTAGATAAGTTCTATCTTCAAGATAAGGCTTATAGAGATAGCGTCGTAGCCCCCGAGATACCTAAGCTGGTTGTAGAAGCCCTTCATCCTGACTCATGGCAAGGTTTAGTAAATCTCAATGATATGGTTATTGGAATGAACACTTTTGGTGAAAGCGCTCCAGCAAGTGAGCTGATGGTAAAGTTTGGTTTTACAGAAAATA
>DAIPZI010000197.1:0-1875 GCA_036782275.1 Crocinitomicaceae bacterium | reverse complement strand
TAGTGATTTTGTGCCAAAATGCTTGTTCAAAATTTCCTCTGCAAAGTCTGTCGTAAAAACCCAATCGTCTAACCTGAAAGTATAGTGCGATGCTCCAAAAAGGGATTCAAATTCTTTGCCCTTATTTTTTTGAAATAAGATTTCGCTCGGGCTAAAATTCGAAATCAATTTATTCAAATATTCTTGATCTCCTTGAGCAACAAGAAGCTCTCCGGTTGAAACATCGAGCAGGGCAATTCCATGCTCCTTTTTACCTAATTGGACCGAACATAGAAAATTGTTTTCTTTTTGATTCAGTACTTCATCATTGAAAGAGACTCCTGGAGTGACCAGCTCAGTAACACCACGCTTCACAATTTTTTTGGTCATTTTTGGGTCTTCTAGCTGATCGCAAATGGCCACTCTTTCTCCTGCTCGAACGAGTTTTGGGAGGTAGGTGTTAATTGAATGGTGGGGAAACCCAGCAAGCTCGATATGAGCAGCAGCACCATTTTTTCTTTTGGTCAAAATGATTCCAAGAATGTTTGAAGCTTTTATGGCATCCTGTCCAAAGGTTTCATAAAAATCACCCACACGAAAAAGCAACATGGCCTTTGGGTGCTTCGCCTTGATTTGATTATATTGCCTCATCAAAGGAGTTTCAGTTGCTCCTTTTGCTTTAGTGGTTTTCGCCAAGTGAAATGATTTTACTAATATTTTTAGGTAAAGTTAATCGCATCACCGTGGAAATCAAAGCATAGGAAAAAGATATTTTAAAAGAATGAATAAAAAGTTAAAGCTTTGGGAGTTGAATCGAAAAACTGAGGATGAATTTCGCGAGCAAGAGAAATTCCCTATTGTTGTTGTTTTGGATGATATTCGATCACTAAACAATATTGGATCATTTTTCAGGACCGCAGATGCTTTTAATATCGAAAAGATCATCCTTTGTGGGATTACAGCGACGCCTCCGCATCGAGACATTCATAAAACAGCCCTTGGCTCTACAGAAACGGTACGATGGGAACACCAAGCGGATAAACTGACGTGCCTGAAAGAATTAAAAAATAGTGGATACGAGCTTTGTGTTCTTGAACAAACAGAGCAAACCACATTACTTCAAGAGGTTTCGAAGCTCCCGAATAGACCAACGGCTTTAATTTTTGGAAATGAGGTAAACGGAGTAGCTCAGGAGCTCGTAGATTTCTCAGACAGAATTATTGAGATTCCTCAATTTGGGACAAAGCACAGTTTGAATGTAAGTGTTTGTGCAGGAATTGTGATGTGGGAGTTTTGTAAAAAGTATATTGAATGAGGAGAAGAACCTTGCTTTTATTTTTTATGCTGCCACTTCTTTCTCTTGGGCAAAACAAAAACATTACGCTACTCGACCATTGGTCTGACACCACCATAATCACCAATTCGAGTTTGGTTCGATACAGCGGCTGCTTTTCCTTCAACTATCAGGGGTTGGATTATGGCGTTATTGGTACAACGGAAGGGTTAACTATTTTTGAAATAACACAGGACAATAAGCTTCGAGAAATTGATAGTATAAAAGGGAGTTATGTCTCTTCTCAAGCTATAACGAGAGAATACGCTCGTTATGGTGATTTTCTATATGCAACAGCAGACGAGGGAGAGGCCTCGCTTCAAATTATCGACCTGACGGATCTTCCAAATGCCGTATCAGTTGCTGCGACAATACAAGATGAAAGAGTGGGTAAAGCCCATAATATATGTATTGACTCTCTCAGTGGGAATCTGTTTTTATGCTCTGTAAAGCCGCTAATTAATGGTCAAGAGTCTTCGCTCATTCCGCTCAGGGTGTTTTCCTTGATTGATCCACTTTCTCCAGCACTTGTTTTTGAAGGATTTAACGATTTAGATGAGGTT
>DAIPZI010000196.1:0-1879 GCA_036782275.1 Crocinitomicaceae bacterium | reverse complement strand
GGTGATGGAACATATGCAGCATACTGGCATTTAATGTTAAATGGATCTTTGGTTAAAAAAGACGATGTTGTAAAAACTGGAGATGCAATAGCAAAAGCAGGAAGTACAGGATATTCATCGATGTCTCATTTGCATTTTATGGTCTACCGTTATAACGAAAAGGGATATCGTGAGACATTCCCAACCAAGTTTTATACTTCAAAAGGTATAATAGAGTTAAAGTCTTACAGAAGGTACGGGCACCCTAATTAATGGTCTCTCTCTTCAAAGTTTTCTAGCTTTTTATTTTTGATGCGCTGAACAATAAAGTAAATCAGTAGAGCAAATAATACAGTTAGAATGAGTCCATATCCAAATATTACAAATTCCATTCTTACCCTAATTTTACGGCTGTTCCGTATGCTAAAATTTCAGCAGCTCCCTGCATCACCATTGTGGTGGTGAATCGTATATTAACAATGGCATCGGCATTTAAGGCTTTGGCATCATCAATCATGCGTTCTATAGCTTGTTCGCGAGACTGGGCCTGTAGCTTGGTGTATTCATTAATTTCACCACCTACAATATTTTTAATTCCAGCAAAGACATCACGCCCAACATTTCTTGCCCGCACAGTGCTGCCTCTTGCAATTCCCAAGATTTCTATTACTTCTCTTTTCGGTACAGTTTCAATGGTAGATAATATCATAATTAATTTTTAGAGTAGACGCCTGAAATTCAGGCGTCATTAAAGTTAGTCATTAATCGTTGTCACCGTTTATCAGGACCGGTGTTTTTCCATCTGTAAGGATTAACTTGGCATTTGGAGACATTGAAATCTCTTTGAGAACTTCAAGGCTTTTCCATTGAATGTTTCCTTCAGTGATGCCTTCTTTGATAATCAATTGAGCGTCTCGAATTCCAGCAGCTTCGATTCTTTTACGTTCTGCTTCTTTTTCTTCGCGTTGAAGGATGAATTTCATCTGTTGCGCTTCTTGTTCAGCCTGAAGTTTGGATTCAATAGCAGAATACAAGCCTTTTGGAAGGGTGATACTTTTCATAAGCACAGCTTCAATGATAAAACCTCGGTCATCTAATAATGTAGACATCTGACTTTTTATCTCTTTCTCAATTTCACCTCTTTTACCTGAGTGCATATCTTTGGCATAAAAGCGAGCACAAACGTCTGCAGAAGCTGAGCGAAATGTACTCAAGATTAAGGTTCCTTCATAACCTTTCCCAACAGAGGAAATGATTTCAGAAACTTTTTCTTGTTCTATGTGATACAATATTGAAATTTCGGCTTGAACATTTAGCCCTTCTTTTGAGGGAAGGTTGAGCTTTATTTCTCTGTTAATTGTTCGTATCGGAACACGGACAACACTGCTTGTAAAAGGGTTGTAAAATAATAGGCCTTGTGTTTTGGTTTTGCCTTTTAGTTTTCCGAATTTTTGTTTTATTCCCACCTCGCCAGGTCGAATTACAGCACAGGAACATAGGATAGCTGTCAAGCAGCTAAGAATTATTATTTTTTTCATTATTTATATATTAATAGGTTTATTATTTATCGAATTTTTTAATTGGGATTTATCCAAGTTCAGGAGGGGGAGTTTCGATAAAATAGGCTCTGTCAATAGTTTTTTCTGAATACTCAAAGCTTAAACGAGGGATATGTTTGGGCGGTAAACTTATTGAGAAGAAATAAATATTCTGATCATTGAGATCATCTGTTTCATCATCGACGAAGCCAATGTTGTCTATGTCAAACTGAAACGGAATAGAGAGCGTTATTGTTGATTTCAATAATACTCCAATGAATAAAAAGATAATTATAAGTCGAGGTAATAGCATGTTGTATGGCAAATCAATAAACAAAAAACATACCATAAAAAAAGCCGGG
>DAIPZI010000195.1:0-1948 GCA_036782275.1 Crocinitomicaceae bacterium | reverse complement strand
CCTCAAGAGGAAATCCTGGTCCGGGTGGTTATGGGATTGTTATGGAGCATTGTAAGACAGGTTTTATTAAAGAATACTCAAAAGGGTTTAAGCTTACGACCAACAACAGGATGGAGCTTATGGCGGTCATAGAGGCTTTAAAAAAACTTAAACAAACAAACCTCAAAATAACCGTTTATACAGATTCAAAATATGTTGTTGATTCCATTGAAAAAAAATGGTTATTTAAATGGGAAAAGATAAAATTTAAAAACAAAAAAAATGTAGATTTGTGGCTTGATTTTTTAAGCTTGTATAAGAAAAATAGTATTAAGTTTCATTGGATAAAAGGACACAATAACCATCCTCAAAATGAGAGATGCGACAAGCTTGCTTTCAATGCAGCTAGTGGAGAAAACTTGTTTTCTGATACAGGTTATGAAAACAATGACCTAAACACATTATTTTGAAAAAAACACTTATTGTAGGCACGGTCGCTTATGACGAAATAGAAACACCTACAGAATCATCTGGAAAAATTCTTGGAGGAGCAGGAACATATATTGGCTTGAGCGCTTCATTGTTTGACACACAGTCATCAATAATTTCAATTGTTGGCGGTGATTTTGAAAAAGAAAATCTGGAGATGTTAAATTCAAAAGGAATTAATACTGGCTCAATTGAAATTGTTCCAAAAGGAAAGACATTTTACTGGAAAGGGAAGTATCATAAAGATTGGAACAAAAGAGATACTTTAAGCACTCAGCTTAACGTGTTAGCTGATTTTAACCCTGTTGTCAAAGATGAAAATAAAAAAGCTAAAATTATAGTTTTAGGAAACCTTCATCCATTAGTTCAAAATACAGTTTTAGACCAGGTAGACACTAATAAAAAGTGCGTAATATTAGACACTATGAATTTTTGGATGGACAATGCACTAGATGAGCTTATGAAAGTGATACGCAGGGTTGATATAATTATAATTAATGACGAAGAAGCTCTTCAGCTTTCAGGCAAAAACACACTATTTGCCGCAGCAAAAGAAATTCTGTCTTTTGGCCCTAGTCAAATTGTAATAAAAAAAGGGGAACATGGCGCAATGCTTTTTGAAGAAGGAGAATTCTTCACAGTGCCAGCATTTCCAGTTGAAAAAGTTAAAGATCCAACCGGCGCTGGAGACAGTTTTGCGGGAGGGTTTGCAGGTTATTTGTCACAAATTGATAAAATAGATTTTGAGAGCATGAAACTAGCAGTTGTGAATGGAACTGTAATGGCTTCGTTCTGTGTTGAAGGCTTTGGAACAGCCGTTATGAAAAACTTAGACAAAGAAACAGTCGACAACAGACTTAAAGAATTTAAAAAATACACAAGGTATTAGATAATTTTAATTATTTTTAAATAATGAGCGATCACATTAAACACGAATGCGGAATAGCGCTGATTAGATTGCTCAAGCCCCTAGAATATTATCAAAAAAAATATGGTACCAAATCATATGGTGTCAATAAAATGTATTTGATGATGGAGAAACAGCACAATCGGGGACAAGATGGTGCGGGCTTGGCTACAGTTAAAATTAATGCAAAGCCAGGTGAAAAGTATATTTTTAGAGAAAGGTCCTCAGCAAAACAACCAATACAAGAAATTTTTTCAAGAATTAGCGAAAGAATCCAAGCTTCAGGAAGTAATCAAAACAACACCCCTTTTCAAGGGGAATTGCTTTTAGGACACGTTAGATATGGGACATTTGGAAAAAACAACATTGAAAGTGTTCATCCTTTTTTAAGGCAGAACAATTGGACTCATAGAAACCTTATTGTTGCAGGAAACTTCAACATGACGAATAATGATGAGCTTTTTGAAAATCTTGTGAAATTAGGACAGCACCCTAAAAGTAAAGTTGACTCTGTCACAGTTATGGAAAAAATAGGACATTTTTTGGATGATGCGGTTCATAAAATATATCGTG
>DAIPZI010000194.1:0-2017 GCA_036782275.1 Crocinitomicaceae bacterium | reverse complement strand
GTATTCTAGTCAAGGTTCAAAAATCACCGTTTCAAATTAAATATTACCACAACAATAAACTAATAATTTCAGAAGCTCAAGGTTATATAAAAAACGACAGTTTAGAGGGGATTGATTTCAACATTAAATCAAATGAAGTTTTATATGGTGGAGGCGCAAGAGTTTTAGGAATGAACCGAAGAGGAAATAGACTCAAGCTATACAACAAAGCACATTACGGCTATGAAACGCATTCTAAGCTCATGAATTACACGATACCCATCGTGATGTCCTCTGAAAAATATCTTTTACATTTCGATAATGCACCAATTGGTTTTTTGGACCTAGATAGCAAGCAAACTAATCGCTTGACTTACGAAACAATTTCAGGGCGAAAGACTTACCAAATTATTGCGGCGACAACGTGGCCTGAACTAATCAATCAGTACACAAATTTGACAGGAAAGCAACCCATGCCTCCGCGCTGGGCGCTTGGTAATTTTGCAAGTCGTTTTGGTTATCATTCACAAGAAGAGGTGGAAAAGACAATCAATAAGTATATAGATTTAAACATCCCCGTTGATGCTGTGATTTTAGATCTCTACTGGTTTGGTAAAACCATTACTGGAACAATGGGGAATTTAGAAGTTTACAGAGATTCTTTTCCAGATTTTGAAGGCATGATATCTAGACTTAAAGCCAAAGGTGTCAAAACAATTACAATAACAGAGCCATTTGTTTTAACGACCTCAAATCGTTGGAATGAAGCAGTAGAGCAACAAGTGTTGGCAACAGATTCATTGGGCAAGCCCTTTACTTACGATTTTTACTTTGGAAACACTGGATTGATAGACATCTACAACCCAAAAGGTTCATCATGGTTTTGGTCTATATACAAGGGTTTACGAGCAAAAGGTGTCGTTGGAGTTTGGGGGGACTTAGGAGAACCTGAGGTTCACCCAACAGCCTTACAACATTACAACACATCTGCCGATGAAGTTCATAATATTTATGGGCATGATTGGGCGGGTTTGATTTATAGTGGATATAAAAAAGATTTTCCTAAAGAACGACCATTTATTCTTATGCGAGCAGGATATTCGGGATCTCAACGTTATGGGTTAATTCCCTGGTCAGGAGATGTCAATAGAACATGGGGTGGCCTGCAATCTCAGACTGAAATTGCGCTTCAAATGGGCCTTCAAGGTTTAGGATATATGCACTCGGATTTGGGTGGTTTTGCAGGCGCTAATTTAGACGATGAGCTCTACGTTCGATGGTTGCAGTATGGCGTTTTTCAACCTATTTTTAGACCACATGCACAAGAGGAAGTACCAAGTGAACCTGTTTTTAGATCACAAAAAGCACTTAAATTATCAAAACAAGCAATTGATTTGCGCTATGCATTGTTACCCTATAATTATCATTTAGTTTTTGAAAATAATACAAAAGGATTACCACTAATGAGGCCCTTATTTTTTGAAGATTCAAGATCTGAAATGGACACCATTTCAAGCACCTATTTGTGGGGGAATGATTTTCTGATTTCCCCTATAACCAATGCACGACAAGAACAACAAAAAGTTCATTTCCCCAACACTAGCACTTGGTATGATTTTTACACGAAACAAAAATTTGAAGGGGGTAAAACAACACTCATTCAAACACAAGAAAACTCGATCCCCACATTTGTTCGGGGAGGTGCAATTGTCCCTATGACCAAACCTATACAGTCTACTGACAATTATCAATTAGATCATTTTGAGTTGCATTATTATTTTGATAAAAAAGTGAAGCATACCCAACGCCTTATTTATAATGATAATGGGTTGCTTGCAAATGCCTATGAAAAGGAGCATTATGAACTTCTAAAAATAGATGCTAAACACAATTATAAACAAATTCAAATAGAATTAAGCGCAACAAATGGTGTGCAATTTCAATCAAATATAAAGGATATTAATCTTGTACTTTATAATTTGGACAAGGTTCCAAATAAAGTGCTTTTTAATAATAAAAAAATAAATTATCAATATGA
>DAIPZI010000193.1:0-2091 GCA_036782275.1 Crocinitomicaceae bacterium | reverse complement strand
CTACATTATATAGTGCTTATTTTTTGTTTTGTGGCAACATTCGGATTCAGTTCCAAAGCGCAATCATTTACAGTTTCAGGAAAGGTCGTTTCTGCCATTGAAAATGTACAAATTGAATTTGCAACGGTTAAGCTATTAAATGTTCAGGATTCATCGTTGTACAGAGCGATGTACGCCGACGCAAATGGATCATTTTTATTTGAGGAAGTTGACTGCAACACATCGTTTGTGTTGAAAGTGTCACATATCGGGTATGAACCTTCGGTTCAGCAGGTAAATACATCGGGCACTTGCGAAAATGTAGATTTTGGAGCACTTAAATTAAAAATTGACGCAACCTTGAACCTAGAGGAGGTTAAGGTTAAGGCTCAAATAGATGTTCTTAAAGCTGGAATCGATAAAAAGGTATACAATGTAGGGGAAGACATTTCTGTCAAAGGAGGTACTGCGAATGATGTATTAAACAGACTGCCTTCCGTCGAAGTAGATGAGGATGGTGGAGTTACTTTGAGGGGAGACGGATCGGTGATTATATTGATAAACGGAAGACCGAGTTCTCTAAGTGGTGGGAATGGAAAAACCCTTTTGGATGCGTTACCAGCGGGATCTATAGAAAGAGTTGAAATTGTCACTAATCCTTCAGCACGTTATGACCCTGATGGAACCTCTGGCATCATCAACATTGTTCTTAAGAAAAATAAGCTCAAAGGCTTTAATGGGTCTTTGTCTTCGAATATTGGCTCGGGGGATATTCAAAATGGAAACATCTATGAGGGGAATGTTTCTTTGAATTATAGAAACGATAAAATCAATGTATTTGCAAGTTATAATGGTCGAAACTATCGAGGGTATAGGAATAAGTTTTCGGACATATACGAATCCTTTTCTGATGGCACAATACAACATTTGGATCAAAATAGAGTTGGTACAGATCTCAATATTTCTCAATCCGTGAGGACGGGCTTAGACTTGTCTTTATCAGAAAACCATAAATTGGGCGTATATTCTAGTCTTAGCGTTGGTAAGAGAGAAAGAACAGGTGATTTATGGAATTCTATATATGATCAGGATGGTATTCGATCAGCTTTGTGGAACAGAACAAGTTATGATCCAAAGACAAGAACCAATATCGATTTCGGTCTTAATTATGAGTGGGTATTTTCTGATGAAAAAGGAAAACTGCAGTTTAATTTCAATCAGTCGATTGGAGATGAAGACATTAACGGGTATTATTCTGAATATTATTTTACTCCAGATTCGATTTCAAATGGGAGTGATTCTCTATCTCAACGTTTGAATAATGTAGAGTCTAACGATATCAATTCAGCACAGCTTGATTATGAATATGTTTTTCCTTCAATTAACGCAAGAATTGAAGCAGGAGCAAAAAGTATCATTCGTTCTCAGTCCGTGAATACTTTTTCAGAATCTTATGACTATACGGCAGAAAACTACCTAGAGGACACAATAGCAAATTTTAATTACCAGTATGACGAGCGAATTTTTAGTTTATACGGTATTTTCGGACAACAAATAAATAAGTTCAAATATCAGGCAGGCTTGAGGGTAGAAAAGGCATATCAGATTCCAGATTTGATTTCCGATACATTACGAATTGAGAACGATTATTTTAACTTCTTTCCCTCTGCACACTTAAAATATTCTATTAATGATAAAAATGAACTAGGGTTAAGCTATAGCCGAAGAATTTCTAGAGCAAGAGCAGGACAGCTTAATCCATTTACCAATTATGCAGATCCCTTCAATTTAAGAAGGGGGAACCCTTATCTCCAGCCGGAATATATTCATTCCTTCGATTTGGCATATCTATTTGAAAGTAAATTATTTTCGATTTCAACAAGTATTTATTATCGTAGAAGTAAGGGGGTGATTAGTAGAATTAAAGAGTTTTATGACAACAACACCAGTGCTGTAACGTATCAGAATTTAAGCAATACGAATGCACTCGGAACCGAATGGGTTTTCATGTTCAAACCAACTAGTTTTTGGAGGACAACAGCCAGTTTTAATGGCAATATGGTTGAGTATTTTACAGATATACAAGGTTTAAATAATACCACAGGTTATTAT
>DAIPZI010000192.1:0-2123 GCA_036782275.1 Crocinitomicaceae bacterium | reverse complement strand
AAGTGATGGAATGCCTACTTATCATTTTGCTAATGTAGTTGACGATAAATTAATGGAAATTAGTACTGTGATCCGAGGAGAAGAGTGGTTGCCTTCGCTCCCAATGCATAAACTTATATACGATGCTTTTAGCTGGAGCGTTCCAAAATTTATGCATCTACCTTTAATATTAAAGCCTAGCGGAAAAGGTAAATTATCCAAAAGAGACGGAGAAAAAGAAGGATTTCCTGTTTACCCATTAAGGTGGAACAAAGAAATAATTGGATTTAAAGAAATAGGTTTTTTGCCAGAAGCTTTGGTAAATTATCTAGCATTATTGGGTTGGAATGATGGAAGTGAAAATGAGTTTTTTAAATTAAACGATTTAGAAAAAGTCTTCACCGTTGACGGAATACAAAAAGCTGGTGCTCGGTTTGATTATGAAAAAGCTAGATGGGTAAATCATCAGTATATTACAAAAAGCAAAAACAGTATTCTTGCTAAAAACAAATTGATTCGTGATGAGCTTTTAGATTATCCTTCTGAAAAACGTGAAAATATTGTTGGTTTGTTAAAAGAACGCCTTTATACGCTAATCGACTTCAAAAAAGAAATTTCTTTTTTAAAAGAGCCTGATAAGTTTGATGAAAAAGCAGTTGCAAAACTAAAGGGAAAAAACCCACAAACAGTCCTTTACAAAATCCTTTCTCTTGTTGATGAAAGCGAAGATGGATTCAAAATAAAAGAACCGTTATTTCAATGGGCGAAAAAGGAGGGAATTTCATTTGGTGTTGTGATGCAATCATTGCGATTGAGTATTATTGGTAATCTTACCGGACCGGACATATTTAGTGTTTGTTCTATCTTAGGAAAAGCAGTAACTTTAAAAAGAGTTTCGAATTTCATAAACCATATTAAGTAAAAAAACGAGTATGACAACATATATTATTATTGGTCTTATTGCGCTGATTTTATTGTCAGGGCTTTTTGTTGTTAAACAACAAACAGCTGCAATTGTAGAGCGGTTTGGGCGGTTTGTTTCAATTCGCCAATCAGGATTACATTTTAAAATTCCTGTTATTGATCGAATAGCAGGAAGGATAAGCCTGCGTATACTTCAATTAGATGTCATCGTAGAAACAAAAACTAAAGATGATGTATTTGTAAAATTGAAAGTTTCGGTTCAATATAAGGTTGTACAAGAAAATGTTTATGATGCATTTTATAAGTTAGACTTCCCTCAGGATCAAATTACTTCTTATGTTTTTGACGTTGTTCGTGCGGTGGTGCCCAAAATGAAACTGGATGATGTATTTGAAAAAAAAGATGAAATTGCAAACGCCGTTAAGGGCGAATTAAATGTAGCCATGACAAACTATGGTTATGACATAATTAAGGCGTTAGTTACAGATATCGATCCGGATCAAGAGGTAAAAGTAGCCATGAATCGAATCAATGCCGCTGAGCGAAATAAAGTAGCTGCTCAATATGATGGAGATGCTGAACGAATTTTAATTGTAGAAAAAGCAAAAGCAGAGGCAGAAAGTAAGCGTCTTCAAGGTCAAGGTATCGCCGATCAGCGAAGGGAAATTGCGCGTGGACTTGAAGAATCTGTCGATGTTCTAAACAAGGTTGGTATTAATTCTCAGGAAGCTTCTGCTCTTATTGTTGTAACGCAGCATTACGATACACTTCAGGCCATTGGTGGAGAAACCAACACCAATTTAATCCTTTTACCAAACTCTCCTCAAGCAGGAAGCGAAATGCTGAATGATATGGTTGCATCTTTTACTGCAAGTAACCAGATTGGTGAAGCAATGAAAAATCAATCAATCAAAAGCCTAGACAAGGGTAACAAAAAGACTAAGTAAGCGAAAAGTTACTTTGACCAAGTGTCTCTCAAACCTACTGTTTTGTTAAAGACTAGATGAGATTTTGTGCTAGTTTTATCCAAAACAAAATATCCTAAGCGCTGAAATTGAAAGTGATCGCCTGGGCTTGCGGATAATAGACTTGGCTCAACAAAGGCTTTAATTATTTTTAGAGAATCTGGATTAAGATAAGTTTTAAAATCCACCTCTTTATTTTGATCAGGTGCTGAAATATTAAAAAGGCGATCATATATGCGCACCTCTGCTGACAAA
>DAIPZI010000191.1:1503-2235 GCA_036782275.1 Crocinitomicaceae bacterium | reverse complement strand
AAATATTTAGAATAAAAAAAACACCGCTTATTATATCGCTGATGGGAAGTGACCTTTTGATTCCAAAAAGTGAAAACACATTCCTTCAAAAATGGATAAACCTCTATATAAATTGGATCCTTAAGAATAAAGCCAACCACATCATCGTAAAAACATCTGAATTAAATAAGAAAGTAAACCTACCGGTAAAAACCTCTATAATCCCAAATGGTGTTGATTTTAATTTATTCAAGCCATTGAATAAACCAGAACTTCAAAATGAATTGAAATGGTCAAATGACTGCAAGCACATTTTATTTGCAGCCAACCCTGAAAGGCCCGTAAAAAATTATAATCTGGCTAAAAATGCCGCTGATCAAATCAAGGAATATCGAGTAGAGCTTCATGACCTGGTTGATATCGATCATGAAAAAATTCCAAAATACATGAATGCCTCTGATGTAGTCATATTATCAAGTTTTTTTGAAGGTTCGCCCAATGTGATAAAGGAAGCTATGGCTTGCAACAGGCCCATCGTATGTACAAATGTTGGAGATGTAAAGCTAATTATTGAAAATATTGAAGGTTGTTTTTTAGCAGAAGCCGAAACCAGTGATTTTAGAAAAAAAATGATTGAGGCACTCCGCTTTGACAGGTCAACAGAGGGAAGAGAAAACATACGTCATTTAAGCGAAGATAAGGTTGCAGAAAAAATAATTTGCATCTACGAGAAAATGACACCAAATTTCTAAA
>DAIPZI010000191.1:0-1493 GCA_036782275.1 Crocinitomicaceae bacterium | reverse complement strand
CGTAAAAGCTACAGGAAATGTTAATTTATATAGGCAACCAACCCTGTTTTCTGAACGTTTAAACAAAAAAAGCTTATCTTTATTATCTACGAATTTTACGTTATGAAGCAACTCACATTAATATTTCTATTTTTTGCACTATCTACCTCACTGGCAAAAGCGCAGGCCCCTTATGAAACAAGGCTTTTAGACACCTATTGTTTTGACTACAACCTTCCAACTTTATACTCAAGTTTCATAGCCTACAAGAAAGCTTGTGATGGGTACGTCTTTATAGTCGAAAATCAAACAACATTAGACAAAGATTCACTGGTGACTTTCGGAAGCGTTGCCGGTCGAGTCGCAAATTTATCATCTTTCCCGGGTGCAACGATTCAATATGGCACAGAATACAAGGTTGGTGTTAGGACTTGGATTGGAACATCTAGCAATTCAAGTGGTATTTATTTTGAGGAATGTTTTATCAATACTCCCTCTCTTGAGTCTCAAGTTCAAACGTCCCAATGTGGAATCACACTTGGTGACATCAATACCCCAGTATATGCAGACAATATTTCAGGAGCTGAGGCATATACTTTTGAATTGACTAATCAATCAACATTAGCAGTCGAAGAATTTGAAAAAACGTCTGGAACATTACGAGCTTTTACATTGGCCAATTTTCCCGGCTCTTTTGTAACCTACGGAACAACATATGAGGTACGAGTAAAAGTACAAGTCAACGGCACATACGGTTCTTATGGCACGATGTGTACCATAACAACTCCATCAATACCTACCCCCCAACTTCAAGCATCTCAATGTAATTTAACACTAACTGATATCGAAACTATTATCTATGCTGAGAATGTCAGTGGAGCTGAGGCGTATACTTTCGAATTAACCAATCAAACAACTTTAGCGGTCGAAGAATTTGAAAAAACGAGCGGTACGATTCGCGCTTTCACCTTGGGAGATTTTTCATCTACCATTGTCGATTACAACACGACATACGACGTAAGGGTCAAAGTACAAGTCGACGGCACATACGGTAGTTATGGTAGTATTTGTACATTAACCACTCCTCCAACACCTTCAGTTCAGCTTGAAAACTTCTGCAACGAACAAATACCCGCCATTAATTCGTATTTAATTTCAGAATCCGTAACGGCAGCAGAAGCGTATCGTTTTGAAGTAACTGACGGAGTAAATACAACAGTAATTACTCCAACCGCGCCAATCAATTATATCGCATTAATTCCTGTTGCTTGGGCGTCTTATTCAGGCAGTCCAGCAAGTATTTCATGGGTAGATTATAATGCGACTGTTGACGTTCGAGTTGCCGCGTTCATTGATGGCTCTTGGACTTCATATGGTGCCATTTGTTCAATATCAACACCTTGCGGTTCAAAGCTGGATGGCAATTATGAAATAAATTACCTCTATTACGACCCGATATTAGCCGAATCAAGCACTTGCGCCAGCATCGAGGATTATCAATTCCGATATAGAAT
>DAIPZI010000190.1:0-2237 GCA_036782275.1 Crocinitomicaceae bacterium | reverse complement strand
AAAACTCCACAAGAACAAAATTATCTTTTGAACTCGCAGAAAAACGACTATCTGCCGACATTATCAATTTCAGTGCCTCCGGAAGTTCCGTAAAAAAAGGAGAAACCCTCGTTGATACAGTTAATAACATATTATCCATGAAAGTGGATTTGGTTGTCATGAGACATCCTAGCCCGGGCGCCGCATCCTTTCTTTCAAAAAATGTTGATGCGAAAGTCGTGAATGCAGGTGATGGAACTCATGAACACCCAACACAAGCATTACTTGACGCGTATTCCATAAGAGAAAAGCTGGGTAGTTTAAAAGGAAAAAAGATTGTCATTGTTGGAGACATTCTTCATTCAAGAGTTGCATTATCGAATATCTATTGTCTTCAAAAGCTGGGAGCAGAGGTCATGGTTTGTGGTCCAAAAACATTAATCCCAAAAAATATTGAAGACCTAAACGTAAAAGTCTCGAACAACCTCAAAGAGGCCCTTGAATGGTGTGATGTTGCAAATATGTTGCGCATTCAGCTAGAACGACAGGACGTGAAATATTTCCCATCACTTCGAGAATACTCGATGACTTTTGGACTCAACAAGGAAATTCTCGATTCGCTCAGTAAAAAAATAGTGGTCATGCATCCCGGCCCTATTAATAGAGGTATTGAGATTACATCTGACGTTGCTGATAGCGATCAAAGCATCATTCTTCAGCAAGTTGAAAATGGAGTCGCCATAAGAATGGCCGTAATTTATTTGCTTGCGGCTCAAATTGAACGGTAATTTTTTTACTTTTGAATATCAATGGAAAATTTTACTTCAGAACATAAAGGAAAAATCGCAGTAGTTCACTCTAATGTTGATAAGCTAGACTCAACCAATGCACCAGAACTCAAAAGTCTTTTCATTCATTTAAATAATGGATCAAACAACAAACTTGTATTGGATTTAGGAACGACTAAATACTGTGACTCGTCAGGATTAAGTGCCATTCTGATTGCCAATCGCTTGTGTAAAGACACCAACGGTTCTTTCTCCTTAGCCAATGTACAAAGCAACGTCCTAAAACTCATTCAAATTGCACAGCTTGATAAGGTATTAGACATCCACGATGATGTAGACGCTGCTGTCTCCAAATTAAAAGAGTGAATTTTACAGTAACCATTTTGGGAAGTGGGGCAGCTTTGCCTACACTCAACAGAATGCCATCTTCACAATATATAAATTGTAACAATAGACATTTTTTAATTGATTGTGCCGAAGGAACACAAGTTCAGCTTCGAAAATACAAAGTGCATTTTCAAAAAATCTCTCATATTTTCATTTCACACCTCCACGGCGATCATTATTTTGGATTGGTTGGTCTCTTGAGCTCAATGAGCCTATTGGGACGCGAAAAAGAAATGCATCTATTCGGACCACCGGAGTTAGAAGAAATTATAACAACACAGCTCCAATACGGAGGCTCAAGACTTTCATTCAATATCAACTTTCATTCGTTAAGGTTCGATGTAAAAGAAAAAATTCATGAAGATGATGTGCTTGAGGTTTTTAGCTTTCCATTAAAGCATAAAGTACCTACATGTGGATTTTTAATCAACGAGAAACCCAAGCTATTAAAAATTGATGCTGAAAAATTAAAAGATAAAAATATCGAAGTGGAACATTACAAAGTGCTTCAAAATGGACAAGATGTAAAATTGGAAAATGGGACGACTTATCGATATCAAGACTTTACTTTTCCACCTCATCCACCGATGAGCTATGCCTATTGCTCTGACACAAAGAAAGATTTAAATGTACCCGAATTTATTAAGGATTGTACTGTATTGTATCACGAAGCTACCTTCTTAAAAAAAGACAAGTCCATTGCCAACAGTACTATGCACTCAACGACCATTGACGCAGCGAATATTGCTTCATTAGCCAATGTAAAGAGTCTTTACGTTGGTCATCTCTCGTCCCGATACAGGTCTGATGAACAACATCTTTCAGAACTAAAAGAAGTTTTTAAGAATTCGAGTGTCGCTTACGATGGCTTGATTATCGATTTATCTAAACAATAATAATTGCTCTTATAGCCATCATAAATACAAAAAAGGAAGAAAAAATAGTTAAGAACAAAAGGACTGAGTCTATTTTAGACTTTGTCTCTATTACAATCTGCTCTTTTCTTTTTAAGGAAGCCGTTTGAAAAGCTACTTTATTTACGATGAATAACTTCATGATTTCATGATTTATTTTGTTACTAAG
>DAIPZI010000189.1:0-2238 GCA_036782275.1 Crocinitomicaceae bacterium | reverse complement strand
GTGCTCAAAATTACACGAGTTATTTCACGGGTAATCTATCAGATATTGAAGTTGTGCCTAATGGTGGAATTTGTCTGATGGGAGGTTCGACCGAGGATGATAATGGGATGCGCTGGTTTTTGGAACGAGCAAATGGGGGAGATGTGCTGGTGATTCGAACGAGTGGTTCGGATGGATACAATGATTACTTATACAATCAGCTTGGTGTTTCTGTCAATTCTGTAGAAACCATTGTTTTTAATAACCCCTCTGCAGCAAATGAATTTTACATTCATCAAAGAATAAACGAGGCCGAAGCGATTTGGATAGCAGGCGGCGACCAATGGAATTACATCTCTTATTGGAGAGGAACGATCATTGACGACTTGATCAATGCGGGTATTCAAAATAGGAACATGGCTATTGGAGGAACGAGTGCGGGCATGGCCATATTGGGAGGGTTTTATTTTTCTGCTGAGAATGGAACGGTGACTTCTGCAACGGCATTGTCTAATCCCTTTGATGGAGACGTAACGGTAGATCATACGCCATTTATTAATTTACCAATTCTTGGTGATGTAGTAACCGATACCCATTACGATGATCCAAACCGAAAAGGACGTCATGTGGTATTTATGTCTAGAATGTTAAACGATCACGGTGTAGTCGCTAAAGGCATTGCTTGTGACGAGTATACTGCAGTATGTATTGATGAAAATGGAATGGCTTCCGTTTATGGAGAGCATCCTGATTATGATGATTACGCCTATTTTTTGCAGGTCAATTGTGAATACCCCTTGAATGCACCCGAAACCCTTCAGGCCAATGAGCCATTAACGTGGAACATGAATGGGGAAGCGCTTAAGGTGTATTTTGCTCCCGGCACAGAAGACGGAAGTGTGCAATTTGACCTTAACAACTGGAAAGAAGCAACAGGTGGATCTTGGCAGCATTGGTATGTGACGAATGGAACTCTCATTGAGCACAATGGAACCCAAATTGATTGTGGGGTAGAAGGCATCGAAAGCTTGGATTTAGAGAGCAATCAAATCATTGGAATAAGCGATGTTTTAGGTAGGCCAGCTCAATTCAAAAAGAATGAATTTTTGTTTGTGAAATATGCAAACGGCACTATTGTTAAGTGCATGTCTACTTCATATTAGTATGCCTTTGTTTTTGGCATGTTATTTGGGTTTAAGCATCGAACTCTAAACCAACTTAAAAATGAAAAACACGCTGTCAATAATTTGCTTATTGTTAATTGTCGTGCTAAAATCAAATTTGATTTATGCTCAAAAGAAGGTTTTCTTTTACGATACCATTTTTAATGAAGCCATACCCAATATCTATGTGTTTAATTCTATGGATCAGTTTATTGGGGCAACCAATAAAAATGGTCATCTAAGTATTTCTAAGAATAATTTCCCCATCCGTATAGAAAAAGCGGGTTACCAAAATCAAGTTTTTAAGTCATTCAGCGATACTTGCTTTGTTTCTATAAGAATCCAAGAGCTGGCATCTGTTGATGTAAAACCAGTGAATAAGCTTCAGCTTTATCATAAATGGATTAAGAACTCGAGCAAAGAGATCAATCGAAAACCACACCTGATAAACGGCACCTATTTCGAATCTCTGGTTTTGATTGATAAAAACGCTAATGATACCATTTATTTGGACAAATCATGCGACTTAGCCATCAAGGGAGCCATGAACAATAAACAAATTGATTATCGTTTTTATTATGATAATCCCAAGTCCAGCTTGCGAACAAAAATTGGTGATGAAAGCTATTTAAAAAGGCTTATCGAAGAAGATACTTTGGTGTTGTCAAATATGCTCAATATGGTGCCCAGTTTAAGTAAATTATTGAGATATAACTTGGACCAAACAAAACCCTTTAAGCTAAAATTTGAGGAAGCGCAAATTGAACGAAAAACACTTGACTCGTTACATATTTTTGATTTCATTAAGGAGAATGAGAAAAAGAAAAGCAAGCAAAAAGTAAAGGCTTGGTTTCTAGATAAAAAACTGGTGCTTTTCGAAAGGCCTTTGATCTGGGGTCGTGTGATTTCTTTTGCTGGAATGAAGATGGCTATGCCCTTCACAAATACATACGTAGAATATGATGTTGAAAATGGATACGGAATTCGCAATTTCCATGTCGAACAAGTGGTGCAGATGGAATTCGATAAGGGTAAGAAATCATCAAGTAATTCAGCTAGTGAAAAAATAGATTTGTATTTGGTACGTGGGTTTGTG
>DAIPZI010000188.1:0-2245 GCA_036782275.1 Crocinitomicaceae bacterium | reverse complement strand
TTAGAGAAAATTTTACTTTCGTCTATCATGTTCTGAATAAATTGATGTTCCCCGCCTTTACATACAAGCTCATTACTGATTCCAGAAAAATTGAGTTTCGGCATTTTCATTCTCTCTCCCGATAGATTCTTTATTTTTCTTCGACTTCCTTTTTGTGCATCTTCTATTGATGCATGAAAGGGAGGATTACAGACAATCAAATCAATCTGATCTTCTTTCTCTATAATGCCCTTAAAAACGGCACTTGATTTTTTTTGCAATCGACATTCAATTTTATTCTTAAGTATTGGATTGTCATTGATGATATTTTTTGCTGAAGCAATAGACTTGGGGTCAATATCAGACCCAATAAATTTCCAATTGTATTCTGTTACCCCAATAATAGGGTAGATGCAGCTTGCTCCAAGTCCAATGTCAATACAAGTAATGGCGTCACCTATTGGAATTTTGCCAAAATTGTGTTCACTCAATAAATCAGCCATGTGATGAATGTAATCGGCTCTTCCTGGAATTGGAGGGCATAAGTTTTCATTTGGAAACATCCATGTTTTTATTCCATAATGATGGCTTAATAATGCCCTATTTAACGTTTTAACAGCGATTGGATTCGAGAAGTCGATTGACCTTTCCCCATACTTGTTTTGGATGAGGTGGTTTTTCAATTCAGGAATTGAATTCGTTAATGCCTGTAAATCGTATTTCCCTCTGTTTTTATTTCGGGGATGTAACGTGGATTTTTCTTGCAGATCTTTTCCTTTAGGCATTGTTTGATTCGATTTCTTTAACGAACGGTTAATTCTTGAGCTATTGAAGAATTTTGAGTAAAATCAATAGCTTTTTTAAAGTTAGTGATCAAATGTCTTTTACCAAGAAAGAGCAGTTTATTTTTTAATTATAATTTTTCTGATCTGTGTATTAGAGATGCCTGTCAAAAGATACGTTCCTGAAGGAAGCTTGGAAATATCTATTTCACTTGCGTACTCGTCAATCAATACTAGTTCTCCTATTGTACTGTATACTTTTATGTCCTTAAGAGGTGAGGTGAAAGTAAAATGACCAGTAGAAGGGTTTGGAAAGACCTTAAACAGTGACATGGTTTCTTCGTCAACACTTTGAAGGCTCATTCTCCATTTATATATTCCCGTTTCGGTCGCTAAATAAACATTTGAATTTATATCAAAGAAGATCGAAGTCACGGAATTACTCCCAGGAGGATATCCCAATGTATCCCAAGTATCATTTGAATAACGAACAAAGCTTAGATTAGGTCCTGAATTAATTCCGGATAGATTGCAATACAACTCGCCTAAAGCATTGGTTTTAGAACGACTTATTATTTTATTTCCTCCAATCGTCCAGTCAAGACTTTCAATATTTTGATGATCTGTGGTGTCGAAGATATTGGCAACTTGAACTTTATTTCTATCATGAATAACATAAGCCATACTATCATTTTTATACGTCAGATCAATAAAGCCAAGAGAAAATATATTCATTTCTGGTCCAAATACCAGAGTATCATTGATCGCACAACTTAAACTCAATGTTGATTGGTCCAATTTAGTATGGAGAATATTTCCTTGTCTAATTTCATTGATTTCATGTGTTAAGTTTTTTAAAAAAGTGAAGGTCTGTGCACCATCAATTGAGGTAAAAATCCTGTAGGGTTCAAATGTTTGATCCTGAAGATAGATTACGTTAGAATCACAAAAAAAAGAGCTATTTTCAGGAACACTAAGCGTATCCCAATCCGTACCATTTGTTGATGATAAAAGAAATTCACCGTCTTTGAGATAAAACTTCTCTAAAGCGGGTGAAAATATAAGTTTTGCAGAGGGGGTATTAAATATCTCTATACTTCGCACAGCATGTTGGGATGTGATATTCCATGAATCATTACTGATATTGTATACAGAAATACCCGCTTGGTTTGCGGTTAAAAGCTCACCCGTGTTTGAAAAGGCATAGTGAAGAGATCCTCGAAATCCTAGTTCTGTTGATCGTAATTGCCAAATGGTATCATTTTGAGGTTTATATGCGATAAAGTATTGATCGAGAGCAATAAAAACATCTCCATCTAAATCAGTTGTGACGTGATTTACTTTTGTCGAACCCAAAAGATTATAATTTATATTCGACCAAGTGATGCCATCAAAGGATTTAAATACACCATTGCTTTGATCTGATGCATAATAAATATTTTGAATGGTGTCATAATGTAGCTGATTGAAAGAAGCAAGCGGGG
>DAIPZI010000187.1:0-2255 GCA_036782275.1 Crocinitomicaceae bacterium | reverse complement strand
ATGCAGGAGGAAGATATTATTGAAGAATGAAAAAACAATCTCCGGGTTGGAAAAGTAACATCTATATTAGATTTTCGTCGATAGGTATTCAGATGGGGGCCACCATTTTTTTATTTACATGGCTAGGTGTTTATTTAGACGACTATTTTAAAAACAAAACGCCTTGGCTCACCATCATCTTATCACTTTTTGGTGTCATTGGATCATTAGTCCTTGTTATTCGTGAAGTCACAAAATTAAACCAGCAGGATGATTCAAAGAATCATTAAACAATTCACGCCTCTTTTAGCATTGATTCTTATCAGCTTTATTTTGACGGATCTATTCATTCAAAAGATTAACTTTCATCAGAATGTATTAAGTACAATTGTCCTGTCTTTTATTTTTTTAGGGTCTACAGTATTAGTGAATTTTAAGATCAATAATAATCCAAAACGTTTTATTGGTAATTTTTTGGTGATGACTACGCTACAGCTTTTGGCTTTTTTAATTTATGAATTGGTTTTGATTTTTCAAGGAGGCAATTGGTGGGAGGCCCTTCATGCGCTGTTAATCTGTCTTTTATTGATTGTTGTTCAATCCATCACCTTATCTAAACTTAAGCTAGAGTCTTCTAAGGAAGGTGTTGAATAATCGAGATAAGCTATTGAATGAGCTGAAAGTGAGGTTTTCATAGGTGTCATAAACGTCATGATAGTTTTTATTTTCTCCCATGGTGTAAATAAAAAATGACGGAATTCCCTTTTCAGTAAAAAAGTAATGGTCAGAATTTGCGGCTTTTCCTCTGGCTTTTACAACCGGAACTGCTTTTAGTTTTTTATTCAGCTTTTGTAGGCGCTTAAATTCTTTTGAGAATACCCTGCCATTTACCGCTGTGATTCCCTCTTCACCACTTCCCATAATATCTAAGTTGAGTAAAAACCGAACATCATTTATATCAAATAGAGGGTTTTCTGACATGTATTTTGAGCCAATTAGTCCCGCTTCTTCACCTGAAAATGCGACAATAAAAACATCATATTTTTTCAATGGTTTCTGTTTCAGCTTTGCCCCAAGTTCAATGAGCATGGCTACTCCACTTGCATTATCGTTTGCTCCAGGAAAATAGGTGCTTGACCCCATTCTTCCCAGGTGGTCGTAGTGTGCTGTAAGCATAATGGATCCTTTTGCTTTCTTCTTTGCCTGTATGTGACCCACTACATTCTGAGATACATAGTTGGTTAAATGGGCATTGTGAAGATGGATATGTAAATTCAGCGCCTCTGTTTTTAAGGAATCAAAAACTGTTTTTTTAATCTGAACATACAAATGTTCCTGAGGCTTAGAGCGAACAGACCATGTGAATTTATCATTAACCAATTCAATTACATCATAATATTTCGATAGGCTTTGAGCCAATTCGTGAACATAAATAGAAAGGCTGTCTTCAATAACATTATTATCAATAACATAGATTTTATCCTTTTGATAATTTCTCCACCAATTCGGATTCCAATCTTCTTTAAATAACTTCCTCATGTCCATCACTTCAATGTGATTCGAATCAAATTTTCGTGCGCCATCACATGTCCCCGCCCCGCATGTTCCATTTGAAATGGGGTTGATGATATAATCTATTCCTGGCTTAAGAGCTTCATTATTTATATGAATTGCACAGCTATCAGGAAAGGTGTTGACGTCGAGTGTAAAGGGTTGAAAATATCCTGTTGGCAAAGAATCGATATTAAGGAGGAGCATTTCATTGGCAATAAAGTCCGCGGCAATTGAATCTCCATGATTTACATAACCTCTTCCATGAAATTCTGACGAGCACATCTTTTTGGTAAATTTTTTAAAGTCAAAGTGATGTTGTCCAATATGGTGTTGGGTGATCATTAAAAAGAGGATACAAAAAATAGGTTTCATGCTTAATAAGGTTTTCTTTTCCTAAAAATAATCAATCGATCAATTGGGGTTGGTTTTTACAATGTTATCGACTAAATCTAGCTTAAAAGTTGTTATATTGTCCTAAAGTATATAGGATCTTTTAAATAAAGGTATTTTTGCTTTTTTGTTAATGCTAACCCTACAATTTAATTTATGTTTTTAGAGCAGTTTCCCTTGCAAAAAAAATCAAATGGCTGGATAGAGGTCATTTGTGGATCAATGTTTTCCGGAAAGACTGAAGAGTTAATTCGCAGATTGAGAAGAGCAGAATTTGCCAATCAACAGCTCATATTGTTTAAACCCAAAATCGACAATCGATACAGTAAAAA
>DAIPZI010000186.1:0-2281 GCA_036782275.1 Crocinitomicaceae bacterium | reverse complement strand
CTATGAGCTATCAAGGCGACGATGGAGGAAGCCAGGTTGGTACCATAGTGCAAGGGAATGATGTGTATAATCAATCTTGGGCAGGAAATAAATATTTAAACATTTTTGTATGTGGTGAAATAGGAGGAGCTGCAGGTTACACAACGAACCCAGGAGTATGGAATGCGACAAGTATGACGAATGGAATATGGGTACTACACGATTATGTTGGTTCAATTGGAACGGGCAGCATAGGGGCGAGTCGTACATTAACCCATGAAGTTGGACACTGGTTGAATTTGTCTCATCCATGGGGTGGTACTAACAATCCTAATTTACCGAGTAATTGTAATACTGATGATGGTGTTCAGGATACTCCCGAATGTATAGGTGTAACTTCTTGTAATATAAATTCTAACTCTTGTAATGGAGACAATGCTTATTGGGGTTTTGACATGCGTGATAATGTCGAAAATTACATGGACTACTCTTATTGTTCTAAAATGTTTACGGCTGGACAAGTTGCAAGAATGAGGGCGGCTCTTCAAGTTTCAAGTACTGGAAGATCAAATTTGTGGAAAACAAACAATCTTAATGCTACAGGTGCAACAGGAGCTTTGGTATTGTGTGAAGCAGCTTTTGATGCAGATAGAACAACAATCTGTGCTGGAAATGAGGTCTTATTTACAGATGACTCGTACAATGCTGTATCGAGTTGGTTATGGACCATAACACCAGCGACGGGTTGGTCTTACACGAATGGAACTGATGCCAATTCTCAAAACCCAAGTATCATTTTTAACGAAGAGGGCTTGTACACTGTAAAGTTAAATTCGTCTGATGGGGCTTCTTCTGACATTGAAACCAAGGACAATTACATCCGGGTTTTACCTACAGCGGCTACATTGCCATTTTGGGAAGGTTTTGAGTCATATACAAGCTTAGAAAATTTAACAAATTGGGAAGTCAAAAATTTAAATAACAACAATGCCTTTAGTATGCAAACATCATTTGGACACACTGGAAATAAATGTGTTAAATTGTTGAATTACGGCCAACAACCATCAAATATTGATGAATTAATTTCAGCACCTATAGATATTTCAGGTGTTCCTGAGACGGGGCAAGTAACCTTGAGTTTTAGATATGCATACCGTAAAAGATCTTCATCCAATTATGAATTTTTAAAAGTATTTATTTCGAAAGATTGTGGAGAGAATTGGGCGCAAAGAAAAACCTTAGGTGGGAATTCTTTATCAAGTGAGGTTTCATCATCTTTTTGGGAGCCTAGCTCTCAACAGGATTGGACTACGGTTCACATGGGGAATGTCTTTTCAGACTATTTCGTAGAAAATTTCAGGATGCGTTTTAAATTTGAAGGTGAAGGTGGAAATAACTTTTATCTTGATGACATTAATTTGTATGAAGGAGGTTCCTCTAATGATATTGTTGTTGGTTTGAATGAGGTGCGAGATGATTTCAATATTAGTCTATACCCAAATCCCTCAGATGCTGATGTTTCAGTTGTTTTTGATCTTAAAAATGCGCAAAAAATGTATGCTCAGGTTATTGATGTTAGAGGAAAACTTATTGAGACGATTATGATCCATGCCAACGAAGGGAATAATACATTGATATTAGATACCAAAGGCCTGTCGCAAGGTTCTTATACGATAAAATTAAGTGGTGAAACTTCGGCTTCTTCCTTGCCGTTTTATAAGCTCTAGGAAGCAGTAAAATGATTGATAATCAGATGAGCTTTTGAAGCACCAACTGCTTCAGTCAGATCGCTAATTCCAGCTGCTTTAATTCCCTCGATGGTTTTGAAGGTTTTGTATAAGACCTCTTCGGTTTTAGCTCCAATTCCTTCAATTTCCTCAAGGGAAGAATGTAATGCGTTTTTACTCCTCTTGTTTCTGTGGTGTGTAATACTAAATCGATGAGCTTCATTTCTCATGTACTGAATCACTTTCAAGCTTTCACTCCGTTTATCTAAATAAAGGGGGTGCTTGTCTCCTGGAAAAAAAATTTCTTCTAACCTTTTGGCGATACCAACAATCGCTATTTTCCCCGTCAGGTTGAGCGCTTCAAGCGCTTCAAGTGCCGAGCTAAGCTGGCCTTTACCACCGTCGATGATAATAAGCTCTGGAAGCTTTTGATTTTCCGAAAGGAGTCTTTTGTACCTGCGAAAAACAACTTCTTTCATGGTTTCAAAGTCATCAGGTCCACTGACGGTTTTTACATTAAAATGTCGATAGTCTTTTTTGGAAGGCTTCCCATTTTTAAAAACCACACATGCCGA
>DAIPZI010000185.1:0-2307 GCA_036782275.1 Crocinitomicaceae bacterium | reverse complement strand
ACTATTGGAAAAGAATCTGTATATTTTGATTACATTAAAGATTTACAATTATCATTTCCTACAGATTGTATAGCTGCTGAGGAGTTGGATTCTTTTCGTTCAGGAATTCGTGAGGTCGTTGACAATGATAGGGTTTTGATTCGCAATAGCTATTAATCATGAATGAAGCACAAATATTAATCATAGAGGATGACGCGGTTTTTGCGGAGATGGTTCAGTTTCAGCTGAGCACCTCTGGAATTTCTCTCGAAAATATTATCTCGATTGATTCTATTGGTGAAGCAAAAGAGATTAGAAAATATCAAGAGCCGGATGTCATCTTGTTAGACCTGAATATAACGGATTCTTCCGGAGTAGAAACCTATGACTCAATAAACGAGCTCTTTCCTCTTGCCTCCGTGATTGTACTATCTGGAATGGATGATGAATCCATCGCTTTAGAAATTGTCTCAAAGGGTGGTCAGGATTACGTTTTAAAGGGAGACTTAAATGCTCAAATATTAAATAAAACCATCAAATATGGTTTGTTAAGAAGACAATTAAGCATAAAGGTTCAAAAATCAGAACGAAAGTTTAAAGATGTTTTTAAAAAGTCCCCTTTGCCAATTATTCAATTGATTGGCGATGAGATGACCATTGAGCTTGTAAATAATGCAGCGCAGGACTTATATAAAGTTTCTGACCAAGAGCTTGTGGGCAAGCGTTTAACTTCATTTAATTCGGGTTCTAATAAGGATGACGTAATCACATCGAGTGGAGGACGGTTTGTCCAAAGTAGAAGTGATGGTACGGAAATCACAGTCGACATTGAAATCAGTCAAATTGAGTCAGACTCTGGCAAGAGTGAATTTATTGCTTTAATCATTGACAGAACGAAAGAACTTGAATTTGAAAAGAGAAAATTTGATATTATTTCTCACGCAGAAGAATCTGAAAAGAAAAAAATTGCAAGAGAGCTGCATGATGGGTTGGGCCAGCAAATGGTACTTTTAAATCTCTTGTTTCAAAACCTTGAAGTTAACGAGGAGCAAAAATCAAATTACAATGAGCTTGGGAACTTACTCCAAAGTTGTATTCGCGAGGTAAAAGAGATTGCATATAATTTATTGCCTCCCGAATTAGAGGCGGGATTCATTAATGCTATGGAAAGATTTGCTCACCGTATTAATGCCGTAGGTGAAATTGAATTTCGATTGGAAATGGATGAATCAATCGTAGAGTCAGATATGCACTCTATTGATAACTTCAATTTATATCGAATCATTCAGGAGTTGTTTAATAATACTATTAAACATGCAAACGCGAGCGTGTTCACCATTAAGATGACAAAAGATCAATCTGGAAATATATCCATTTTAATACAAGATGATGGCGATGGTTTTGAGATTGATAATGTAGAACATGGACTTGGTCTCGCAAATATGCAATACCGCATGAATATGACTGGGATTTCAGGAAAGTTTCAATCTGAAGGTGGTAAAGGAACCCAGGTGAATTTAAAGTTTAATTAATACAAGTGAAAGTTTTAATTATACGCTTTAGCTCGATAGGAGATATCGTGTTGACTTTTCCGGTGGTTACTTCGCTAAAAGAGAAATTCCCTAATGCTCATGTTTCTTTCCTTTCTAAAGCTTCTTTTATTCAACTCTTATCTGCAAATAAAGATATTGATTATTCACATACCTATAATGGTTCTTTAAGCGACACGAGAAAATGGATTTCAAATCAGAAGTTTGATATTATTATCGATCTCCATAAAAACATTCGAAGTATTTCTGTATCGATTCTTAATGGGAAAAGAGTGTACCGGTTTAATAAGTTAAATGTTAGAAAAAAAATATTGACTACGTTTAAGCTCGATACTCTTCCGGATCAACATGTCGTAGATCGCTATTTTGAATCCTTAAAATCCTTGGGATTAAATCAAGCAATTAAGAGAAACCCTTTTTCAATACCGGCGGGCGCTCATATTGATTTAAAAAATATCTTTAATAGTGTGCCTGAAAGGTTTTTTTGTATTGCTTTAGGAGCAAAATTTAACACAAAAAAAATACCATACGAACTTCTAGTAAAAATCATTGATCATATCAACGTTCCAATCGCATTGCTTGGAGACTCAAATGACGCAAAAATCGGATCAAAGCTACTAGAAGCGTTTTCAAATAAGACCATTGTGAATTGTGCCGGAGGCTTTAGCATTTTGCAATCTGCGAGTATTCTAAAGCAATCAGACAAATTAATTACAGGAGATACGGGCTTGATGCATATTGCTTCTTTTTTTGAAATTGAAATTGTAAGTATTTGGGG
>DAIPZI010000184.1:0-2351 GCA_036782275.1 Crocinitomicaceae bacterium | reverse complement strand
AAAAAATAAAGATTAAATCACTTTGAACAAACATAAGGTGATAAGTCTTTTATAATGAATTCATTAAAATGCAGCCAATTGTTATTTTTGAATAAACGAAATATACGATGGTTTTATCACAAAAAATCTCTTTAATAGAAATCTCAAAAATTCTAAATCGGAAATTTATTGGGAATGATAGCCACCTCATTTCTGGTCTAAACGAAATCCATAATGTAGAAAAAGGAGATTTGATCTATGTCGACCATCCCAAATATTATAAAAAAGCATTGAATTCTTTGGCAGACACGATTATAATTGATCAGGAAGTCGAATTACCTAAAGGAAAAGCAATTATTGTTTCTGATAATCCATTCGGCGATTACAATAAACTCGCAGAACTATTTTTTCCAGAATCAAAACCTACTGAAAAACAAAAGACCAACAACATTCATCCGTCTGCAATTGTCTACCCAAATGTTTTCATTGGCGAAAACGTGACGATTGG
This sequence comes from Crocinitomicaceae bacterium, assembly GCA_036782275.1. GTDB lineage: Bacteria > Bacteroidota > Bacteroidia > Flavobacteriales_D > Crocinitomicaceae > UBA952. Next base: position 1,864 of record DAIPZI010000184.1, on the reverse strand, counting down.
GGCACATAGTATAATCTATTCAGGGGCTTGTATCATGGATCATGTGACCATAGGTGAACATGTAAAAATTGGTCCTAATACAGTTATAGGGCATTATGCATTTTATTACAAACAAACCAAAGAAACACATATACAGATGCACAGTATTGGCAATGTTAAAATAGATTCTTTTGCTGAGATTGGGGCCTTGTGTACGATAGACAAAGGAGTTTCTGCATCAACCATTATAGGATCAGGCACCAAAATAGATAATCAAGTTCATGTCGGTCATGACACAGTCATTGGTAAGAATTGTCTCATCGCTTCTGGTGCCGGTATTTCAGGTTGCGTAACCATTGAAGATGAAGTTAAAATTTGGGGTCAGGTAGGATGTGCAAGCAATGTTCATATAGGAAAAAAAGCCATTATTCTAGGTCAATCGGGCGTCACGAAAAGCGTCGAAGGCAACAAGACCTATTTCGGAACACCTTGTAAAGAATCTTTACAAAAATTAAAGGAATTGGCAGCTCTTCAAAAGCTACCGGAAATAATAAAAAATATTTAAATGTATACCACAAGGGAGCAAGATTTGGTATATCAAAATGAAGTAAAAGAAATCAAGCTTCTTTCCTTACTTGAAATAACCAATGCCATAAATGAGAATGCACCGGTTGAGCACCTCATGAAAATCTTTACTTTTATTTTAAAAGAGCAGCTCGGCTTTTCGAAATTTGTCCTATTAATGCATCAAAAATCATGGGAAAACCCTGTGAAAATTGGTTACAAAGGGAAAATCAATTTAAATACTATCGATGAAGAATTTAATCGCTTCAAGGAAATAACAATCATTGAATCCTCTAAATCTAAACTACTTCATCAGTTTCAAGTCATTATTCCTGTTTTTCATTCAGAAAAACCACTTGCATTCTTACTTCTTGCCAGTAACCTAGATAGTGAAAATGAAACCAGTTATTTTTCATTTGTTCAAACACTAACGAATATCATTGCCGTTGCGGTTGAGAACAAACGACTTGGTGAGCAACACATCATTAAAGAAAGAATATCCAAAGAACTTGAGGTTGCTCGGGAAATGCAAAAACTCTTATTTCCTTCTGATCTTCCTTCTAATCGTAAAATGGACATCTCGGCAAAATATATTCCAAGACATGCCATAGGTGGTGATTATTACGATTTCATCCCTTTAGGTGATGACGAATACATTATTTGTATTGCTGACGTTTCGGGAAAAGGAGTCAGCGCAGCCCTTCTTATGGCCAATTTTCAAGCAACCATTAGAACACTATTTAAATACCAAAGGTTTGAAATGCCATTTCTTCTTGAAGAGCTAAATAAAAAAGTAATGCGCAGTGCGAAAGGAGAAAAATTCATCACCTTTTTTATCGCTCACTACAATGCCTACACGAGAAAAATGCAATATGTAAATGCGGGGCACAATCACCCTTTTATTTTAAATGGAAGAAAAGTGATCATGCTCGATAAAGGGTGTATTGGACTTGGGATGCTGGATGAAATTCCCACAATAAATGTGGGAAACATTGAATTGAAACCAAACTCTACTTTTGTTTTGTATACGGATGGATTAATTGAACTTGAAAATCCTGAAGGCGAATTTTTTGGAGTTCCTATGCTCGTTAAAACAGCCCAATCATATGCCGCCCTAAAAATGGAAGACATGAATAATATTATTTTTTCAAAGCTAGATGATTGGCGGGAAGAATTAAATTTTGTAGACGACACCGCCATCTTTAGCTGTAAGTTCTTTTAAACCTTATTTGTGGTAGAATGTACCGATCAAAAAAATTTTCGTAGTACCATTTTCTGACCGAGATAGTATCCATTAATCAAAAAATTGGCATCATAACTT
>DAIPZI010000183.1:0-2351 GCA_036782275.1 Crocinitomicaceae bacterium | reverse complement strand
TCTCATCAACATGATACCTGTTCTGACCGATGGAGTGAAGGGAAAGTCCCAGCATCAAAAAAAGGAATACGTATTTCATAAAATTATTTTTCAATGATGTTTAGTGCATTAGTTATAAATGAATGATTCACAATTTTATCCGTAGCGCCCGATTGACTTTGCATAAAGACTTCAATTTTTTCTTTGAGTTCGTCTTGATTGCCAAGAGCTTTTATTTTTTCGGATAGCTGCTCTGCATTTTCAACTACAAATCCAATCCCTCCATCAATAAAGCTTTGCGCTTCTGGAAACTTCTGATGCCGAGGCCCAAAAAATACAGGCAGTCCATAGACTGCTGGTTCCAAAATATTGTGAAGATTACCCGAAAAGCCACCACCAATCAGTGTGTAATCGGCATATTGGTAGGCGGAGGTGAGGTGTCCGATGGTATCCAAAATCAAAACGCGATTTCCTTGATATTCCTCATATTTTGTATAGCGAACTGAAGGGCAATCCAAGAGGCTATGTATGCGCTCGATATTATTCGAACTGACATTGTGCGGAGCAATTATCACCTTCGTATTTGTATTCGATTCCAGGTATTTTTTAATGATTTTTTCTTCTACTTCCCAAGAGCTTCCAGCGATGAGAATCGGGCCCTCAGCCGCGAATTGTGAAAGAACAGAATCTGTTGATGTCGAGCTGTTTTTGTGCTGGATTACCTTATCGTATCGCGTGTCTCCTGAAATTTCAATTTGTTTCACTCCAATCGAATCAAGTAGCTCTTTGGTTTGTGCATTTTGCACAAAAAAGTGATCAATACTTTTTAGAACATTTGCGAAAAACCCTCCGTACCACTTGAAATAAACCTGACTGCTTCGGAGCATTGTGGAGATCGAAACTGTTTTCACTTTTGCCCTTTTGCATTCAGAAATGAAATTGGGCCAGAATTCATATTTCACAAATAGGGCAAGGGTTGGATTGGTCTTTTTGAGAAAGGTTCGGGCGTTCTTTTTTGTGTCGAAAGGAAGGTATAAGGCTGTATCCACCGGATGTTCTCTTTTCTGATAATGATCCATTCCCGAAGGAGAGAAAAAGGTCACAAGGATAAAGGCATTTGGCGTATTTTGTTTAAGAGCAGTCATAACGGGAAGTCCTTGATCAAATTCTCCGAGAGAAGCACAATGGAACCAGATGACATTGGCGTCTTTTGGAATATCATTTAATGATTTTGTCCAGTTTTTCCTGCCCTGAATGCCTTTTTTAATTTTTTGATTAAATAAGGATGCGGTCCTCATTCCAAGGATAAATAAATGAATGCCTATTTGATAAAGAAAGCCCATTAATTAAAATAAAAATCTTTTGGCTGTCTTTTGTAGATTGGAATGACCCAGCCTAGCTTAAATCCAATTTGTACATCAAGACGAAGCTCCGTTGAAACAGGAACATCTGGCTCGTCGAAATTGATGGTTCGTCTATTGTTTGTGAAGCCTTCTTGCGCGTAGAACCCTCCGTAAAAATGATAACCACCGCTATTGCTCATGAAATTATATCCAATAAATTGATGAACGTTTATACCAGTTGTTAAACGATCATATCCTTTTTTGTAGTCCAATTCAATTTGAGGAATGACCTGCTCGTTCGTTTCAATTTTCATTCTATGTAAAAGATACCCCACTCCTGTATGAACGAAAATTCCAGAGTTTTTATTTGAACCAAATACGGGGAATATTTTACCAATACACGCATTGGTGCTAAAACCTCTCGGATATACCACTACTGCGGCAATGTTCCCATTGACGTCTGTAATGTTTCCATTGGAATCGATCAAATGATCAAATAAACCCGTCATCCGAACATTATTTCCAAAGATGAATGAGCTTTGAAGTCCAAAAAACCAATTTTTAGATGTTTTGAAACCTGTCATCACCCCAAGATGATTCATAAAGCCGTATCGGTCAGCTAAATCTGCTTGCGTCCAATTACCTCCATATTCAATACCCACCCATGTTCTTGATAGTGTAGAGTCGTTTTTACTCCGTTGACCAAGTGATAAAAAAGGGATAATTAAAAAAAGCAACATTGAAATCTTCATAGACAACAAATTTACAAGCATTTTTTAATTTGTGATAACGTTTTTTTATTCCTTCAAAACCTCGTTTTTATTTTGGTTTTAGACTTTGTTTTTATTGGTGCTTAATGCTTGATATTTGTTATATTTGTAACCAACTTAAATAGAGGAATGAAAAAAATTCAAATGGTTGATTTAATCACCCAGCTAGACAAAATCAAACCATCTATAGACAAGGTGATAAATGAGGTGATAACAACAGCTCAATTTATTAACGGTCCAGAGGTTAAAGCTTTTCAAA
>DAIPZI010000182.1:0-2394 GCA_036782275.1 Crocinitomicaceae bacterium | reverse complement strand
GATTATCAAATATCGAAAAATGAAAGTTATAGGTTCTTTCCTTTTAGCTTCAATGCTGCTAGAATTTTATTCCAAATACTTTTCAACGAAGGTTCAAGGACGAAAAAGCGACGCCATCGATTCATTTATCAGCTACTGTCACAGCCGAAATTCTTATCTCAAAGCATTTTTTTCTTTGATGATGGCATTCACTTTCCATCCCTTAATCCATGCTCAATATTGCGGTAATCCAAGTTCAACTTCAGAGTTGTCAATTACGTCCACAATTCAACAGACAGCCACGTATTCAAATGGAAAGAGAGCATTTTTATTCTCAGCGATTTCTGGAAACACATACATATTCTCGACTTGTCAAACGACTACTGGAGACACCAAACTGAGATTGTATTCAAGTGCAACCGGCGGAACAGAACTGGCGGTTAGTGATAATGACTGTGGTGCAAATGGCAAACAATCGGAGATTGTTTGGGTGTGTCCATCAGACGGTAATTACTCCATATTTTTAACAAAGAAAGATTGTAAAAATCTCAATTTTTCAGTCTCATTAGATTATTCCCTTATTGCCGCAGATCCCTGCGAAGGAGTCAACTTATCTGTCAATGCCGGAACAAACTTTTCTTTGTGTCAAGGAAGTAGCACTGTTTTAGCAGGTTCATCTACTATTACATATGATCAGGCTACATACAGCCACTGTTCGAGCTCGGGAAATATGGATTTTACCACTTCGAATACGTTTGTATCTTTTAATGGAGAAACATCCTTCAGCAATCCCACAGGGAAAACAGCGGCATATACAGACTATTCATCCTCAATATTCGCAGAAGTTATTGCCGGACAAACATACCCTGACGCGCTATTTCTAAGAATCAATACTGCAGGCAACTGGGTTATACTCGGAAAAGCCTGGATAGACTGGAATGGCAATAACGTTTTCGAGGCATCTGAAGCATACGAGCTTGGGTCAACGACTAATTCAACAGACGGAGCTACGACACTTTCTCCATTAAGTATTACTGTTCCGGAATCTGCAGTTACCGGATATGTAAAGATGAGAGTGACTAGCAGATGGGAAAACCCTTCAACAGAATGCGAAAATGGCTTTGATGGAGAGGCAGAGGATTATTCAATATTAGTTACTTCGCCGATTTCCTATTCCTGGTCCCCAACAACTGCTTTAGACAATTCAACTACTGCATCGCCATTATGCTCAGCGACCAATAATGAAACCTACACACTTACTGCAACAAATTCCGACGGCTGTACCGTAACGGATAACGTCTCTGCCTCCATAGAAAATCCAGTAGTAATTACCTCTCAAGAAACAATAACAGACAATAGCACATGTGGAGAAATCACCTTGGAAGTTTCGTGTGACGGGCTTGACGGAAGTGGGGTTTGGTCTCATGCAAATGGTTTTGGAATTTTTGACGAGCCCTCAGAAGCCATTACCCAATTCACAACCAATACATTTAACCAACTACAAACATTGACCTGGACCACAAGTAGTGGTGCGTGCGCTGGTTCTGAGGCAACTATTGAGGCCAAGTTTAACCAACCTCTCACCTCGATCATTAACTCTGTTTTAAGTCCAAGTACCTCATGGCTTTGGGGAGGATTATCATCAACTGACTTTAATACCGGTGGAAACTGGTACAAATGGGATGGTGCTAAATGGCTTAAAGAAACCACCTCAATACCAAATAGTGCTCAAGAAATCTTTGTAATACCCGAAAGTATTTCGGGTCTTTGCGTTAGTGAAAACAACTTCCTTGTTGCTTCGGGTGATATTAAATCTTTACAAATTACAGATGGTGGGAATGCACTATTTTCTGGAGATATTTCATTATCGGGAAACATAATTAACGACGGTACACTTTCCGGAGGATCCAGTACGGTTACACTGAATGGTGATTCGGACCAGACATTATCAGGTAGTGGCACTTACATATTTGACAACTTAACCATAAACAAAGATTTATCAAATGTCATTTTATTGACTCCTGTAACCGTTGAGAATAGCTTGAACATGACAAACGGAAACATCGTAAATACCAACGACATTATAACGATTGGAACTTCAGGATCTAATCCAGGGTCAATCAATCATACATCGGGTACAATTACGGGAAAACTCCGGAGGTATTTTTCTAACGGAACAGGAGCCACGCTCTTCCCAATCGGTAACGCTTCTTCTCTAAGAGATTTCTCAATTGATATTCAAGGCTCCCCTGGAACAAATCAATACCTAACCGCTCAATTCATTGACGGCGCACCACAGGGCGATGCAGGTGACCTAACTACCGGTTTACCCCTGACATCATCTGACGGGCAACTGATCGAAAATTATAACACTGAAGGCTATTGGGAGATCTCCCCAACCGATGATGATTACAA
>DAIPZI010000181.1:0-2432 GCA_036782275.1 Crocinitomicaceae bacterium | reverse complement strand
CAGTATCGAGCAACCATTCGTGAATTGGGAAAAGTGTTTGGTTTACCCAAAGGAGAGATTGATAAACTTGTGCAGAAAGATGCACAGCCAAAAGATGAGCTATCAACACTTATCATGAGGTATGCTAAGCGTATTCAAGGGTTGCCATCTTATTTGAGCGTGCATTCTGGGGGTATTGTTATTAGTGAAAAACCCATCACCTGGTTCTCTGCAACTTTTCTTCCTCCAAAAGGTTTTCCAACGACTCAGTTCTCGATGCTTGAAGCGGAAGATGTGGGGCTTTTTAAGTTTGATGTGTTGAGTCAGCGAGGCTTGGCCAAAATTCAGGATTGTATGCGTTTGGTGAGCAAGAATCAGCCAGATAACCCTCCGCACAATATCAATGATATTGATTTTTTTAAACGAGATAAGAAAATTGAAAAGCTATTGATTGATGCCAAGGCTATTGGGTGTTTTTATGTAGAATCCCCGGCAATGCGTATGCTAATGACAAAGCTTAGAGTAAAAGAATATTTAGAATTGGTTGCGGCAAGCTCTGTAATACGGCCAGGCGTATCTCAATCGGGAATGATGCGTACTTATATAAGACGTCATCGTAATCCTGAAGAACGTAAAAAAGCACACCCCTTACTGCTTAAGATTATGCCTGATACCTATGGTGTTATGGTTTATCAAGAGGATGTCATCAAGGTGGCCCACTATTTTGCAGATCTGAGTCTCTCTGAAGCGGATATATTAAGAAGAGGGATGTCTGGCAAATACAGGTCTCGTTCTGAATTTTTAGTTGTGAAAGAAAAGTTTTTTTCTAACTGCAAAAAACGTGGCCATGATACGGGTCTTGCTTCGGAAGTTTGGAATCAGATAGAAAGTTTTGCGGGCTACGCTTTTGCTAAAGGGCACTCAGCCTCGTATGCGGTAGAAAGCTATCAGAGCTTGTATTTAAAAGCGTATTATCCTTTAGAGTACATGACCGCCGGAATCAACAACTTCGGTGGGTATTATCGAACAGAGTTTTATATTCAGGAGGCGAGGAGGATGGGCGCGATTATTGAAGCTCCTTGTATAAATAAGGGGGGCTATCAATCGGTGATTTCAGGCAAAAAACTTACCCTGGGGTTTAACTTGGTGCGTGGAGTTGAGCGTAAAACGGTAAATCAATTACTCGCTGTAAGAAATACCTGCGGGGATTTTAACACTTTTGAAGAGCTTGTTGAGGCAACGAGCATCTCTTTTGAGCAGCTTGTCTTACTGATTCGCATTAATGCACTAAGAATGCTAGATGCCGACCGTAAGAAGCTTTTATGGAAAGCTCATTTTTTTGATAAAAAACGAAAACCCAACAGCCAACAATCACTCCTTCTTGAAGGTGTGCAAAGTAATAAGCTCCAGCTTCCTGTTCTTCAAGAGCAGGATTTAGAGCAAGATTTTGAGTTTTTTGAATTGATGGGTTTTCCTTTGTGTAGTCCGTTTCGACTGTTAAAAGAAGATCCTCCTGCTCATCATACTGCTGCAGAAATCCCTCGATTGAAGGGCAAAACAATTTTAACTTACGGTTACTTGGTGTCTCTTAAGAATTCAAAGTCTGCAAGTGGAAAGACCATTGCTTTTGCGATGTTTAATGACATCCATGGTGAGATTATAGATACCGTTCATTTTACAAGCTCTTTAATGCATTATCCTTTTTCGGGGAGTGGTGTCTATTGCCTGAAAGGAAGAGTCGTTGAAGAGTTTGATTTCTATTGTGTCGAGGTGTTTTTCATGAAAAAACAAAGCTACATTCGGGATCCAAGGTTTTCTGATTGACGAACCTATTTAAATTGCTGATCAATTAAATAAAGAAACGAGGCCACAGCTGCAGCGCCAAGCTCAAGCTCTCTTTTGTTTACATTTTCAAACACATCGTTGGGGGAGTGGTGCATGTCAAAATAACGTTGAGAGTCGGGCACAAATCCAAACAGAGCAATCTCAGGATATTCTTTTTTAAGTGGTCCAATATCAACACCTCCATAGCCTTTATCAAATACATGAAGGTCGTAATCTTCAAAAAGCTGAGCTTGTGACTTGAGCCATTGTAGGTTGGCCTCACTGCCATCGCAAGTAAAACCTCTAGGAGCAAACCCTCCACGATCACTCTCCAAGGCAGCGATGTGTTTTTCCTTTTTTTCTTTGACCCATTGGGCGTAGGTCTTTCCTCCCATGTTCCCATTTTCCTCATTCATAAAGAAAACCACTCGAAGTGTGTGTCTTGGTATATAATTCATGGACCTTAAAATCCTGAATGCCTCTAAACAGTGTATGATACCCGCGCCATCATCATGAGCGCCTTCCCCCGTATCCCAAGAATCCAAATGACCACCAATGGTAATTATTTCATCTTGTTTTGAATTTCCAGGAATTTCTCCGATTACGTTATATGAAACTTTATCTTCTAG
>DAIPZI010000180.1:0-2441 GCA_036782275.1 Crocinitomicaceae bacterium | reverse complement strand
CGAATCCGAATACTTGAAGATCCTCCTGGAGAACCAGAATTGGTATTGATATTTACTCCAGAAATTTGACCCTGTAAAGCTTGGTCCATTCTAGATAAATTTAGTTTTTCAATATTTTCACCTTTAACTTTCGCAGATGCCCCGGTGAGCTCCTTGCTTCGTGAACTACCGTAACCTACAATAACCACCTCATCCAAAACCTGATCAGTCGACATTTCAACATCAATCGTAGTTCGATTTGATACAATGATTTCTTGCTTATCAAAGCCTATGAAAAAATAAGTTAGCGTGAGCTCTTCGTTATTTTGAACCGTTATGGAATATTTACCATCAAAATCAGTAAGCACACCGTTGTTGGTTCCTTTTTCAACAACTTTAACACCCGGAAAAGGGGCTTGTTTATCGTCGGTTACGATTCCCGACACCGTAATCGTCTGAGAAAAAGTATTGAAATTAAAGGCCATAATTAAACCTAAAATTGTCATGAATTTTTTCATAAAATAGTTTTTAGAATAGGTAAATATATTACAATATTTTCAATAAGTGTTAAAATTACACTATCTAATTGCAAAACATTGATTAACAGGATTCCAAATTAAATAGTGTAATGTTTTATTATTAGGTATTTATACATTTGTATGTATCTCGATCATGTTTTTTTTTATTTAAAGATTGAATAACCAAATGAAAATACGACTAACACTGCTATTCTATTTTTGTGTACACCTTTTTTTTGCTCAGGTGGATACACTTATCGTATATAGTGAGATCATGAAAAAATCAATCCCGAATTTGGTCATTAAACCCAAAAACTATAATCAAAACGGCAATTCCTACCCTGCCTTATACCTCCTTCATGGCGCGGGCGGCTATTTTAGCAATTGGATGTTCCGTGTACCCGAAATTGAACAATATGCTAATGACTACAATATTATAATTGTATGTCCTGATGGAAATAAAACAAGCTGGTATTTTGACAGCCCCATTGATTCATCGAGTCAATACGAAACCTACATCGCCAAAGAATTGGTCAAGGAAATTGATCATAAATACAACACTATAAGAAACAAAAAGGGAAGAGCCATAAGCGGGTTAAGTATGGGGGGGCATGGCGCTTTGTACCTGGCCATTAGGCATAACAATATATGGGGCGCAGCAGGAAGTATGAGTGGAGGAGTGAACATTGTTCCTTTCGCTGAAAGATGGAATATTCACGAAGTGATAGGGTCATATAAAGAAAATAAGGCATATTGGGAAAACAATACGGTCATCAATATGATCGACTTAATTAAAGATGACTTTGAGCTAATTATCGATTGTGGAACAAGTGACTTCTTTGCAGATGTAAACCAAGTTTTTCACGAGAAACTTAAAGCTAAAGGAGTACCACATAGCTATAGTGTTCGACCTGGCAACCACAATTGGGAGTACTGGCGTGAATCCATCAAAGAACATCTCCTGTTTTTTAATAACTACTTTCAATCAAATCAATAGCTGATTTGGTATCAAGAAAGTGCAACTGTAGAATCAATCATTCGATTTCTAACCATTTGAACAATCCGTTTATTTACTGACCGCTCCCAATTCAAATACAATTTAAACTCATCTTGTGTAAGTTGACCGATAATCATTCCTTGGATTTCTTTTTTCAATGCCAAATCATTTTGAAAAGCACTCTCAATTGCTGTGGTACGTTTGCTTGTATCCATCAAATGAAAAATCACTTTTTTTGAGCTGAAATAACTTTTGACTCTAAGAATTAAAAGATCGTGTTGCATTTTTATCACGGGGCGAAGCACCATGTTTTGGAACAACTCTTCCTCTTTTAGGTCTCCTTCGATAAGGGATGAGGGTAAATTTGGCCTGACTTTATCCATAGAAAATCAATTGTTATAAAACGAACCAAGCACCCGGTCTTCAAACTGAAATCCTCCTTTATTCTCTTGCTTGTCAAGTTTGTTGTATTCCACCAATCCCCACAATAAAAATTCTTTTAAAAATAGCTTGTCTTGCTCACTAGCAAGAACCTGGTACATCTCAACAATTTCCTCGAGGGGAACCACATTGTTAAGAATCTCGGCATATTCTTTATCACTTAAGTCAGAAGAAAGTGAAAAAGAACTGTTTTCCATAAACCAAGAAACAACCTGATCAAATTCATCGGAGCTCCCTGGCTTACTCAACTTTTTAATTTCTCTAAAGCTCTGATTAAATAGGGTCTTGATGGCATTTCCTAATAAGAGTAGAGCTACATTTTCGGCTCCTTCTTGTTCTCCCTCATACACCAGCTCAACTTTTCCTGTGATTGCAGGAATTACTGCGATAAAGTCTGTCATTCGAACTGACGTCTTTTTTTGATTTGACATGAGCATTCTGTATGTTGCTCCACTGATCAAGTTCTCATACATGGTAATACTCATTCTTGCAGACACTCCACTTTT
>DAIPZI010000179.1:0-2452 GCA_036782275.1 Crocinitomicaceae bacterium | reverse complement strand
GCAATGCGCTTGTCAGCCAGCTTGGTTACAGTGATGTCACCCATCTGAGTGACGGCATTGTCGGCTGGGCCGCAGGCGGCGCGCCGGTTGTTGCGTTCAAGCCATAGGCAAAATCAATGTTGCACTTGCACAAAATGGATATCGATAAATCAGCCCGTCAGTTTTTAAATGGTCATCAAAGCAAAGTGATTTGGTTCACTGGCATTTCGGGTTCGGGTAAGTCAACGATTGCAAACGCGTTAGAAAAAGAGCTTCATAAAAAAGGTATTCGGACTTATGTATTGGATGGTGATCACATCCGACATGGATTAAACAAGGATTTAGGATTTTCTGAGGCTGACCGAGTTGAAAATATTCGCCGAGTTGGCGAAGTTGCAAAGCTGATGGTTGATGCTGGGATTGTTGTTCTGGCAGCATTCATCTCCCCTTTTGAGGCTGAACGCCGTATGGCTAGAGCCTTGTTTGCAAAAGATGAGTTTGTGGAAATCTTTTTAGACGTCCCATTGGCGATTGCCGAGTCTCGTGATCCAAAAGGTCTTTACAAAAAAGCGCGCAATGGTGAATTACCGAATTTTACTGGTATTGATAGCCCATATGAAGTCCCCAAAGATCCAGACTTTCATATTTTGACGGATAAAGAAGAGTTGGATGCGATTTTGTCATCTTTACTGGCCAAGATCATTTTTTAATTTTGCCAATCCTGTCATTTAATACGGCGTTTTGATTAATTAATGATAAAATTTTAACGCCTGCGTAAAACAATGAAAAAAATTACAATAGCTTGATAATTACCAGTTCATTCAGATAGATTTTGAGGTTTTGAATTGCCCCCAACAGTTAGCCAACTCCTGCAACAAGCTATTGCAGCACATAATAAAAAGGACTTTCAAGGAGCCGAAAAACTTTATCGGGCCGTATTGAAATCCTATCCTAAAAATCCTGATGCAAATCATAACTTAGGTTTGTTAGCTCTCGCTGTGAATAAACCTGTTTTGGCTTTACCCCTGTTGAAAACAGCATTAGACGTTAACCGAAATGTCGAACGGTACTGGATTGGTTATATCAACGGGCTTAGTAAAACAAAGCAGTTTGAAAAAGCCAAAAAGTTCATACGCCAGGGTAAGAAAAAAGGTATTATTCTTGAGAGAGTTCACGAGGCTTACAACAGCTTGGGCGTTGCACTAAAGGCTGAGGGCAAATTAAAAGAAGCAGAAGAAATTTTTAGGAAAGCGATCAGTCTAGCGCCAAGTTCCCACGTATTGCATGTAAATTTGGGTAATACGCTCCAAGAGCTTAACCACATAGATGACGCAGTCGAGAACTTCAGAAAAGCTATTCTTTTAAAGCCTGACTTCGCCGAAACTCATTTCAATTTGGCGAACGCCCTACAGCGGGCTGAACAATACGTAGAGGCGGTAGTTGTTTATAAACGAACAATCGATCTAAATCCGAAGCATGAAGTTGCCTTTAATAATTTAGGGTTAGCGTTGGGCAAACTTGGACGTTTAAAAGAGGCGGAGACACAGTATAAAAATGCGCTAAAATTGATGCCAAATTATTATGAAGCACATCTTAATATTGGTAATTTACATTATGCCCTTCAACAGTTTGAGAAAGCAGAAGAGGATTATCAAAAGGCTATTGCAATTCAACCTAACAATGCAGACGCTTATCTTAACTTGTGTGAATTGTATGAAAAAACAAATAAATTAACGGATGTTTTATCAGTAGTAAAAAAAGTGCGTGATAAGACCTCCAGTAAAAAGGATGAGTTTTTACTTTTTGAAGCATTTGTTTTGTTTCGCCAAGATAGATTTCAATTTGTTGAAGAAATTATATCAAAAATAAATCCTGATAAATTATCAGAAAACAGGAAAACAATTTTTTTCAAACTCAAGGCTGACTGGTTACATCATCAAGAAAATTTTGATGGAGCTTTTGAAGCATATGAGCATATGAACAATAATGTAAAAAATAGCGCTGAATACCAGTTGTGTTTGCCAGATCAATATTATGACGCGCAAAGGAAAAAAATTTGCGAGATTGCGAGCCTCCAAGAGAATCTAAAGTTTAGAAATATTATTCAGGCTAAATGGTTTCAACCAGTTTTTTTGATTGGGTTTCCGAGATCTGGAACAACCCTTTTGGATACAATATTGCGAAGTCATTCAGGAATTGATGTTGTAGAAGAGCAACCGTTAGTTTCCAAAATGATGGAAAAATTAGGGGCGGCTAAAAGTATATCCGACATTGAAGCCCTTGACTTAAAATCTGCAAAAGCCCTGAGCGATATCTACCGCAATGAATTAGAAAAGAGTATTAACATTCACGAAGATAAACTGGTAGTTGATAAGTTACCTCTAAATATCTTGAGCATTCCAATTATAACTAAGGTCTTTCCGGACGCAAAATTCATCTTGGCTTTGAGACACCCGCTCGACTGTGTTTTGAG
>DAIPZI010000178.1:0-2471 GCA_036782275.1 Crocinitomicaceae bacterium | reverse complement strand
CGTATTTGTAATGCGAGGGTCGTCGGTTCAATTCCGACAGGAGGCTTGTATTTTATAATTGCATTCTTTAAAATTAAGATTGTTGTGCCACTTTTTTTTTATTGTCCTAGTCGCCTAAGGGATGGGCATGGGCTTTCTAAGCCTGTTTGTGTGGGTTCGAATCCTACCTAGGATGTTTTTTGTTGCCACCCTATGTAGAGTGGCAACAATTTGTTTAAGGTTTTTTAAATAAAATCCTCAACGAAGCTAATTTAGTATCCTGTACTTGAAAGCCAGCTCATCTCTACTTCGTCAAGAAGTAATGAACGGTTATAAATTTCAAGAAGAATTACAAGGAAAACAGCGAATAAACCAATAAATACTGCCATTACTACTGTTGTTCCCCAACCTGGTGCTACTTTCCCATATTCTGAGTTAAGTGGACGTAAGGCTGTTCCTAATGCTGTTACTTTTCCTGTTCCAGCAAGTTTGCTTTCATTTGCGCTCATAAGAATAAATTTCTCACATTCATTTGTGTTTTTTTACTTTCTATTTTAAACTATATCAAAATTTAACGTTCAACCTAATTATGGAAACTCCAGCTTTTTTTTACGCCGTTTTTCTTTGGTGTTTGTTGATTAGTGTAACAGGCTATTCAATTTACATTGGTTTTGGTCCACCTTCAAAAGATCTTCGTGATCCATTTGAAGAGCATGAAGATTAAAATTTTCTCTTCAGCCTCTTGTAGGGTACGTAGATTACGTACCCTACAATAAATCGACATAACAACATAGACTCTGTTCTCTTATAATATACCATGAGAAAGTCTCCCGCTCCAAAAGAGATGCGGGAAAACTCTAGAATAAATGAAAATTAAACCAGAAGTAATTTTATCCTTTACGTGAGTAGAACTCAATAATAAGGAGTTCATTTACTGTTAACGCAATCTGTGAACGTGTAATTGCACGTTGGATTGTCCCTGTTGTTTTATTTGTATCTACACTTAAGTGCGAAGGTACAGTCCCTCCAAATGTTTTACAGTTCTCTACAACTGGCGTTGAAGTACTTGTAATTGTTTCACCTTGTGCACAATTATAACTTGGAATATTTACACGTTTTCCATCAACTTTAATTAAACCATGAGATACATATTGACGTGCTGCTCGGATTGTTGGAGCAAATCCAAGGCGGAATACAACACTATCTAATCGCATTTCAAGCATTTGAAGAAGTACTTCTCCAGTTGGTCCTTTGGCACGTCGTGCACGTCGTACGTACGATAAAAGTTGTTTTTCAGTTACTCCGTAATTATAGCGTAATTTTTGCTTTTCTTGTAAACGTACACGGAATTGTGTGAGTTTTTTTGTTGCTGCTGTTTGTCCATGCTGGCCTGGTCCGTAATTACGGTTTGGCACTTTTGTTGTTAATCCAGGAAGTTCCCCAAGTCGTCGTACAATTTTTACACGTGGTCCACGATATCGAGCCATCTTATTTCTCCTAAAGTTTTACTAATGATTTTTCTATTCCTGTAGTATAATACTATTATATAGTAGTTTTAGTTTAACAGGATAAATGCTCAGTATCAAAACTATTTTTTGAAGCGGCCCAAAATATTTGTTCTTTGTTGAAGAAAGTTGGATTTCTTTCTTTTCCGCTATATACTGTATACATATACTTGACCGTTAAGAATTTATGCCACGTTCCCAAAGAAACGATAATTTTATTGATAAAACTTTTACGGTTGTTGCAGACATTTTATTAAAAGTGCTTCCTACAACGCGTAATGAGAAAGAAGCATTCATTTATTACCGAGATGGTATGTCTGCACAAGCAGAAGGTGAATATGCTGAAGCATTGCAGAATTACTATCAAGCAATGCGTCTTGAAGTCGATCCATATGACCGTAGTTATATTTTTTATAATATTGGGTTGATTCATACAAGTAATGGAGAACATACCAAAGCATTAGAATATTATTATCAAGCTCTTGATCGTAACCCAGCGTTACCACAGGCATTAAATAATATTGCTGTTATTTACCATTACCGTGGTGAACAAGCCCTTGAATCAGGAAATATTCCAGATTCTGAAACATTATTTGGTAAAGCAGCCGAATATTGGAAAGAAGCAATTCGTTTAGCGCCACTGAATTATAGTGAAGCGCAAAATTGGTTACAGACTACTGGACGTTAAATATAAAATTACTTCATTGTAGTCCGATTTAAATTTTCGGCATCTGTTTAAAAACGTATGTTACACTACACATAAGTGATTTTATTGTCCTTTGTGCCTTAATGGTGGAATGGTAGACACGCTAGCCTTAGGAGCTAGTGCCGTAAGGCGTGGAGGTTCGAGTCCTCTTTAAGGCAAGCACTGTACGGTACAGGCAAAAATTTATGCCGTTTTTTTTTTAATTCTAAAAAAATCGATTGACATTCTGAATCACACCCTTTTATAATAGAGAACAAGAATAGTTGATTCAACTATTGATT
>DAIPZI010000177.1:0-2476 GCA_036782275.1 Crocinitomicaceae bacterium | reverse complement strand
GCTTCCAAGGCAGCACTTTCGTGTTTCTCTCTTTGTGTTGAGCGAATATAATTTAGGGTTTCGACCTCAGGAGCAATACCAGTAAAAAGTAGCTTCGTTTGATTCCCCTAACAATGAAGAGCTGATGATAAATTGAATGCTTTTCGAAATTCAATCATTCACAATATTCACTGGGTCCTTTGGTGTATTGACTGCCATTTAGATAGTAATGCCCGCTTTCTTTGCGGGAGATTTCCTTATATTCAACAAGTCCGAATGGATACATGAATTTCACCATTGGTGTATTTTTAATTGTTGCAATTACCCAGCTTCCTTGTGCGCTATCGTTGTCTTTCGCCATATTTGCGTCTAAGCCGCTTCCAGAAGTCGAAGAAGATGATGAATAATCATATCTAAATGAGCCATCGCTGCAGAAGGTATAAATGGTAGAACTATTTGAAGAAACGCTAACGTAGAAACTCCCATCAGGAGAAGAATCGCTTGATGAGTGAGATTCACGATCTACTAATTTATGCCCATTTAATTTTGATGTCCAGTTTTGAGGGTCAGTTGGTTGAATGTATTTTATACTCTGTGCTATCTTTTTTATGGTCTCTTTTTGTTTAGAATCGTCTGTTCCTTCTTGTGTTAAGGTCACAATAGAAACGCCTCTACAGTATTTGTTTTTACCGAGAACACCAATGACCTCGGATTTGACCTGAGTGCCCTCTATAGATCCTCCCCAATTAATGGTTACCATGTTTTCATCAATAGAGCGTGCGCTTGTTTGAGCGAAAAGCTCTAGGCCTTCTTCCGTATAACCATCGTCTAGTAACTTTTTGAGATCGTCAATTGTTTCGCATCCATGTTCAATAATGAAAATTGGTCCTGCAACCTTATCGTGACCTAAGATGCTTGTGCCAAAATCATCACTGATGAGTTTCCAGTCTCCTGCTGAAAAGTGAATAGGGATTCCTAGAGGTTTTATTTGAGCATTCGATTCAAATAAAACAATAGTTGACATTAGAAAGACAATTAGAAATCTCATAGTTTGTGACTTTAAGTTATTTGTAAGTTAACAAAAATAAAATTGATGTATTTTTGTTTGCGAGTAAATGAAAAACTTTTTAAGCTATACAGGTCGAATTTTATCTATAGTCTCTGGCTTGTTGATTGCTTGGGGTTTTAATGAGCTCTACGGCAAGTATTCGAGTCCCATTGAGACCTTAACTCATATTCCTTACGGAAGAGTATATGTAGCAACGCTAATTGTTGGTGTGTTCATGATTATTCGATCGAATCGTTTGCCTTATTAGTTCAAACCTGCGCATTATCGTATTCGTCTTTCTTCTAGGGATTTATATGCATTATTACGTACATTCGTTACTTATAATTTAAGGTACTCACATGTTTTCCTAAGACCTAGAATAAGGATTCTAAAAAGAATTGAGATCTTGAGTTTGAATTGAATGAGTGATTCATAAATGATTCATCAATAATTGATCCCTCTGCATTAAACTTATACGTTTTACGCTGGTTAAGAAATGTTCCGTTTTCTCTACTGATTTCCCACACATGGATAAAATAGGCATTATGAGAATGAAATGTATTTGACAAAATTAATAAAAGGTCACCTGAATTTACGAATGCAGAGTCACTGAAAAACCTTTTAGTATCAATGCTTTCAAATAGTTCAGAGTTTACCTTTATATTTCCTAAAAACAGAGTGTCTGGGTTCAACCAATTCATCTCAACCCCTTCAACATCTTCACATTTTGGAGCATTGAAAAATGCTCCTTCGTATAAAAATAATTCTGGCGAAACTACAATTTCTGATTTTGCGTGATTAGAAGAATCATCTCCTCCACAAGAAATAAATAAAGGCAGTATCAATAAAAAGGATAATAAGTTTTTCATGGTAAAGATTTTGGTTTTATTAATTGGCATTTGTAAATCCATGTAAATATCATCAAATATTATTACATTGGCCTATATATCAACAATTTATAAATGAACTCCCTTCGAAAAAAGCTGCTGCCTTGCATATTGCTTTTATGCACCATTTCTTGTTCTTCTGAAGAAACTTTTGATGTAAATGATAAAAAAGAGCTTTCCCCTTCTTCAATACAGGATAGCGTTTCTGAAAACAGCAGTACTACCAAAGAATTTGAATTGGCTAGTAATGGTCTTGAATACAAACTTATTGAGAAGTATGAAAAGGATTTTATCAATGGTGACATAGCAACTGTCATTAATGGTAAGGTTTGTAAAACAGACTCCACTAAAAGCAGAATATTTCTCGAATCAAGATTATGTACAAAAGAGCACTCTCTTGGATTCTTTAAAGAAAAATATCCATTATTCTTAAGTTCCGAGATGAATAATGTATATAGTCCAGACACATTGCTTTTGATGAATACAAGTATAAATTCTGAAATCTTTGAAAGCATTGATGCTAAAAGGTATTTCAATGACACAACATTCGTAAATTCAGGTG
>DAIPZI010000176.1:0-2585 GCA_036782275.1 Crocinitomicaceae bacterium | reverse complement strand
GGAAATGCAGGCTATTCTTTGGCTTATGTTGGGCAACAATTAGACCTAGAGGTTTCGGTTGTTGTTCCTTCCACTACCTCTTCATATATGATTGATAAAATTAAAAGCCTTGGAGCGAAGGTGGAAATAAACGGTAATGTTTGGGACGAGGCCAATATTCGAGCACTTGAAATAGCAGACAAAACAGGTGCTGTTTTTGTTTCTCCTTTTGACGATCCATTACTTTGGGATGGGCATTCTACGCTAATAGATGAATGCAAAACTCAAATGAAAAAACCCGACCGCCTCGTCGTTTCTGTTGGAGGAGGAGGATTACTCTGTGGAATTATAGAAGGGTTAAAAAGAAACCACTGGTTAGATGTGAAAATCACGACTGTAGAAACCACAGGCGCCGCCTCTTTTTACGAAAGCTGGCACGCACAAAAAGTAATTGAACTAAAAGAAATCAATACCATAGCGAATACTTTGGGGGCAAAAAAAATTACCGCAAGGGCATTGTCACTTGCAAAAGAAATAGAGATCAAACCCGTTCTTGTTTCAGATGAGGACGCTGTGAAAGCCTCTCAGCTGTTTTATAAGGAAACATCTAAAAAAGTAGAGCCTGCATGCGGAGCTGCACTCTCTATTCCCTTTCTTTACCCTGAACATTATGATGAAAACGAACGTGTTTTGGTTATTGTTTGCGGAGGGGCGAACACGCCCGGTTCATTTTAAGTTGTTTTTTGTATCAAAAATTGATTTCGTATCTTCACAAGGCTTAATATTTAAAACAGCCCATGAAATTTTATTTGATTCTTTTTGCCTTCTGCGTCGGTTTAGGTCAATCCGGTTTAAGCCAGTCCCAAAAACCTCATCGGATTATGATTAAAGACATTCGTAAAGAATGTGAAAACTACAACTCTGACATTAAACGTTTTCAAAACTCAGAAGAAAAATATTATCAATCAATCCGGGTTAACGAAGTTTCAATAGATAAATACAAGTCAGGCAATCACCCTGGATTAGGGGAATTGAACACTACCATTACCTTTTATTATTATGCAGAGGGAGTAATTAATGAAGGTGCGGAGACCTTATTTAAAATTGAGCGTGTGGATCAAATAGCAGCGCACCGAGAATACCATGAATACTATTTTAATGCGCATGGTCAGCTTATTTTTTATTTTGAATTGATTGGCGAAGAAAATGCTTCTCGATTCTATTTTAATAACGAAAAACTTATTGAATATAGACAGAACTCATCTACGCGTGATGAACGATACAAAGGAGATTCGCTAAGCCAATATGATGCTCGTGAGGTTATGGAAAAAACAGAACGGCTAAAAAATGCTTTGACACATTTTTTTTATTAGCTGAAAAAAATAATATTTTTAGTTTCTGAATATCTTCTCTTAATTTTAAACCATGTCAAACCTAAAAGTTTATTGGAAACCCATATTATTGGTCCTTACCCTTGCATACATTTCAGGCGCTACCGTTTTGATCATGGACTCTAAAAAAAGCTCTGTAAAAGCACAAGAGGAGAAAAGTAAAATTGCAGAAATATTAAATTTCAATGATCGACTGCTGAATTTTCAGGAGTGGGTTTCGGAGGCAGAATGGGAACGAAAGAATAAAAAATACAATGAGGTTCTACAAACGGCAGATGAACACAACGCCAAAGCTCTTAATGCAGGATATACTTTAATTTATATCAGTCTTGTTTTTGGTGCACTAGTGTTGCTTCTTTTGTTTAAAACAAAACCCTTTTTTGGTCTTGCTTTTTCTTTATCTCTTATTGCCTTAACCCTGTTGCTGGAGGGAGTGCTGAATCCTATGCTAGAAGTTGGGGCCTACAAAGAAAAGCTTACTGTAAAGGCAAAAGTAAAGCCCATTGAAACACCTGCATATGATTACGGAATGATGAAGGTGGATAGTATGGACAACCATCTTAACTCCATGGTGGATTCGTTGGATACGAAAATTACCTCTATCACCAATGATATTCACGAAAAATCAAAAAACGCTCAGGCCAAGCTCAACACCCTCAAGAGTTTTTCATCAAAAATTCCATTTTATGGAGCAGATTTTACAAAAAAAATCAACGCTATGTCTTCTGTTATAGATCCATTAACTGAAATTACCCACCCCTTAAATGACCACCTCCTTCAAGTTAAAGCGCTAAAAAACGTTGTCTTAGACACGCTTAAATCCGTCGCTGATTCTTATGCGGATACCACATACGGCATTGATAAAGTTTTTCCTGGCCGGACCTATTTTTATTATCAGAACAAAGGTGTTTTTGACATTATGAATATTTTGTTTAAATCAAAAAACTACATTGTTGGTGTTTGTATAGGGTTGTTTAGCTTTATTATTCCCTGCTTCAAGCTTGGGGCTTCTCTTTTCTTTCTCCTTTTTCCCAGTTTTTCAACAAAAAGAATGCAAAAGGTTTTATCCTTTATCAGTAAATGGAGTATGGCCGATGTTTATGTTGTTGGTGCTTTCCTTTCCTATCTTAGCTTCTCTAACATGAATCCGGGAGTCGATGTAGAAGCAAATGTCTTATTCGGTCTATATTTCTTTCTTTCCTATGTCATTATCTC
>DAIPZI010000175.1:0-2586 GCA_036782275.1 Crocinitomicaceae bacterium | reverse complement strand
GCTTTTTAACTCATGTTGGAAGCCAGAATAGGAGTCGTGTACTATTTCCGCTAATTCCGACCTGCTGAAACAATCCGCGGAAAACAACGCAATTATCTCGACTGCAAGTTCTTCATAACTTAGATGTCTCCATTGATTTAAAGTTTCCATGTTTAGCATTGGGATAGACTTTGGAACAAATAGCCCCCCATCGCCAGCTAACCCTAAGTGTAAAACTTCGCTAAAGTTCTTTAATTCATCTAATCCCCTAGTCGAATGGTACAACATTACTCAATCTTCTTTCCCTCAATCTTTTTTATATACGAAGTACACACTCATACCAAACCATAAAATCGACATCATGAACCATGTGATCGCATATTGAAGGTGATTGTTTGGTATGTCATTAGTTGGATCTTGCATTTTTATACTTGGGTCGAGTCTATTCTGGGTTGCAACTACCAATATTGGCTGCGCTTCAAGAAAGCTCGCCATTTTTTCTGTATCTCGCGAAAACCATATATTACGCTTAAAGTTAGGCTCCGGCGTGAAATAATCAGTCTCATTAGGCCAAGAAAGGTACCCTACTACTACCCTCTCCTTCCCTAAAGTTTCTAAACGGGCTTTCTCTTTTTCCTTTATAACTCCTCTATCTATAAGAATTTTACTGCCGTCTTTTAGTTTGAAGGGCGTCACCACCCTAAAGCCGGCTCCAGATCCTTTGACCGGCGTAAGAATAAAAATCGACTTAGGCTCTAAGGTGCCCTTAACCTTTACCATTTTGTAATTATGTTCTGATTTTTTCAGGCCGGTGGGAAGTGATGACGGCTCTGCTTTCAAATTATAACTTATATTTTCTAAAAGGGCCACCTTCCAAGCCAGTCGCTTGGTTTGCCAAACACCCAAACACAGCAGTACAATTAGCCCCGGTATTGCTATAAAGAAAAGAAAAAGCCTCTTTTTGTTCATTATGAGTAAATTTCGGTCGCCGTTAAGCTCCCCAAATGTAAATTGCAGCAAACAAAAATAGCCAAACAACATCGACGAAGTGCCAATACCAAGCTGCTGCTTCAAAACCAATATGCTTTTCAGGAGAGAAATGACCTTTTCTTGCCCTAATCAAGCAAACTAGTAAAAAAATCGTACCTATAAGGACATGGAATCCATGAAAACCAGTAGCCATGAAGAAACTAGCCCCATAAATATTGCCAGAGAAAGAAAACGAAGCATGAGTATATTCATAAATCTGAAAAACAGTGAAAAGAGCTCCTAGCCCAATTGCTAAAATCAAGCCATTCTCTAATCCTTTTCTATCGTTCTCATGCACTATTGCGTGGTGAGCCCACGTCGCCGCCGCCCCTGAACATAATAGAATTAATGTGTTTATCAGAGGAAGGTGCCACGGATCAAATGTCTCAATCCCAGTTGGGGGCCAAACACCACCTACAGCCTCCATTGGGTAAAGCGCGTGTTTAAAAAAGGTCCAAAACCAAGCTAGGAAAAACATTACCTCAGACGTTATGAACATGATCACTCCGTACCTCAAACCGATCTGAACAACCGGTGTATGATCACCGTCTTTGCTTTCAAAAACTACGTCTGACCACCAAGCAAACATACAATACAATACTACTAGGAGACCCAAAGCCGCGATTAAAACAGTACCTCCATGCATGAATAAAACACTTCCAAAGAGTAGAATGAAAGCCCCAAGAGCACTTAAGAATGGCCATAAACTCGGGTTTATAATGTGATAATCATGATTTTTTTCGTGAGCCATTTTTAATCCTCTTACACTTAAATTTTTATGATTCAATCTCGTCTTTTAGCTTATAAAAAGTATATGACAATGTCAGCGATTTTATATTCTTTGTTTCAATATTCTCATCAATTTCAGGATCAATATAAAAAGTTACCGGCATCTTAACTCTCTCTCCCGGCTCCAATGTTTGCTCGACAAAACAAAAGCAATCAATTTTACTGAAATAGTTCCCCGCTGAAAATGGAAACACATTGAAACTAGCTTGACCGGAGATGGTCTCATTAGTTGGGTTATGGGCTTCATAGAAAATCAGTGCTGTTTCACCTATTTTCACCTCCACCTCATTTTGCATAGGTGTAAAGTTCCACCTCATGTCTTTAGCTTTTGATGCATCAAAACGAACTTTTATTGTCTTATTTAAAACGGGACCATCAAACGACTCAGAATAAATTTCTGGAGTTCCTCCGTACCCTGTGACCTTACAAAACCAATCGTAAAAAGGTACCGCTGCGAACGAGGCTGAGAGCATTACGCATACTAGTCCAATTAAAAGAAGCGGTACGCGTTTTGGTGTAATCAACTTACTCATTATCATTTTCTAACATATTTTGTCTTATGATATGGTCGTAGCCCTGCATTAACGTTCCTTGCTTCAGTTTAACTATAGTGATTGAGAAAATAAGAGCCACGATGATAAATAATAGCAACCCTATTTTAGCGTTTCCAGTGTCTCTTTTTAACTCTGATTGTTTCAATTCTCTTCTCACAATTAACTTTTTAGAATAGAACCGGCCAATATAACGAGATACCAACTTCGATAGTTTTAAGACCTTTACAAATCACCA
>DAIPZI010000174.1:0-2589 GCA_036782275.1 Crocinitomicaceae bacterium | reverse complement strand
AAGGAAGAAGAATACCTTAAAATGTTTGGTTTCACGTGAAACAATTTCGAATAATAATTCTTTTGATGTAATTTTGTTTCACGTGAAAAAAAATTATGCTTAATCAATACGATATTATAGTTGTAGGTGCGGGTCATGCTGGGTGTGAAGCGGCTTATTGTTCTGCAAAAATGGGTAATAAGGTTTTGTTGCTTACAATGAATATGAATACAATTGCTCAAATGAGCTGTAATCCGGCAATGGGTGGTGTAGCAAAAGGACAAATCGTTAGAGAAATTGATGCGTTAGGAGGAGGAACAGGAGTGATAAGTGATAAAAGCGCTATTCAGTTTAGAATGCTTAATAAATCGAAAGGCCCAGCTATGTGGTCTCCTAGAACCCAAAATGATCGTCAAGTTTTTTCTAATGAATGGCGACTTCTTTTAGAACAAACCGAAAATGTAGATTTTTGGCAAGACATGTGCTCGGGTATTATTGTTGACGATAAAAAAGTAAAAGGAGTTACAACAGCGTTAGGGATAGAAATCTATTCAAAAACGGTTATTTTAACAAATGGTACTTTTTTAAATGGATTAATCCATTTAGGAGATAAGCAGTTTGGAGGAGGTCGCGCTGCAGAAAGAGCGTCTAAAGGAATTACAGAGCAGCTCGTTTCATTAGGGTTTCAATCCGGAAGAATGAAAACAGGAACCCCCCCAAGGGTTGATGGTAGAACGCTTGATTACTCCAAAATGGAGGAACAGGAGGGAGATCAACCGGCATCAAAATTTAGTTTTTCAAATACAAAAGCATTGGTAAAACAACGTTCTTGCTTTATAACCTATACTAATAAACAGACGCATGAAATTTTAAAAACCGGCTTTGATCGGTCGCCAATGTTTAACGGTGCAATTCAAGGTTCTGGTCCAAGATACTGTCCGAGTATTGAGGATAAAATAAACAGGTTCGCAGATCGAGACCGCCATCAGATCTTTGTTGAGCCGGAAGGATGGGATACGGTAGAAATATATGTAAATGGGTTTAGCACCTCTTTACCTGAAGAGATACAATTAAAAGCCATGAGAACCATTCCAGGTTTTGAAAAAGCGAAAATGTTTAGGCCAGGATACGCAATAGAATACGATTATTTCCAACCAACACAATTGCATAAATCTTTAGAAACAAAAAACATAAGTAACTTATATTTTGCGGGACAAATAAACGGAACAACAGGGTATGAAGAAGCAGCCTGTCAAGGATTAGTTGCGGGAATAAATGCAAGTAATAAAATCAATAACAAGCCCCCATTTATCCTAACGAGGAGTGAAGCTTATATAGGGGTCTTAATAGATGATTTAATAACAAAAGGAACAGAGGAGCCTTACAGGATGTTTACCAGCCGAGCAGAGTATAGGATTCTTTTAAGACAAGACAATGCAGATATCCGTTTAACCCCTTTAGGTTATCAAATTGGTTTAGCAGAACGTGATGCTTATGAGAAAACACAAAAGAAAATAAAGGCAACAGAAGAGCTAATTAAGCATTTAAAGAAAATTGGTATAACCCCAAGAGATGTCAACCCTTTTCTTGAAAGCAAAGGGTCTTCTCCAGTTTCCCAACAAGTAAAATTATCTTCTATAATAACCCGGCCGAATGTTTATTTGAAAGACCTGATAGAGGTTTCTCCACAAGCAAAAGAAAAAGCCCTTATTGCTGAAACCCATCATTGTGATGTTGTTTCTCAAACTGAAATTCAAATGAAATATGAGGGGTATATTGAACGAGAGCAAGAACAAGCAGAAAAAATGTTGCGTTTAGAAAATGTGAGTATACCGTTAAACATGACCTACAACGAATTAAAAAGCTTGAGTACCGAGGCAAAAGAAAAGCTTTCTGAAATAAAACCAACGACAATTGGACAGGCCTCTCGAGTTTCTGGAGTAACACCGAGTGACATCTCTGTTTTACTTGTTTATTTGGGAAGATAGTGATTTTAAGACCATTATAAGGGTTTTTGTGTGGTTTGGGCCGGTGTTTGTTGTAAAAACAAATAAAAGCGCTTAAAACAAAACTATAAAAGCCGTTTTTTGTGCTTGATTAGTCCTTATTTAAAAAAAAACAGCTTACTAAAGACGAAATGAAAAAAGTATACTTTCTGGACACCGTTCATTCTGTTCTTAAGGAACGACTATCCATTGCTAATTATAAATGTATTGATGCAACCAAAAAGAATATTGAAGAATTAAAAGAAATACTTTCTGACGCTTATGGAATCGTTCTTCGATCCAGATTCACGTTAAATCAAGAAGTTTTATCGTTTTGTCCCAATTTAAAGTTTATAGCACGATCGGGTTCTGGTTTAGAGAACATTGATTTAGAATATTGTAATAAAAATCAAATAGACGTATACAGCTCTCCAGAAGGAAACAGAAAGGCTGTTGCAGAACATTGCCTAGGTTTTTGTTTGAGTTTATTAAATAACTTTAAACGTGCCAATAATGACATTAACAATGGAGAGTGGTTAAGAGAAAAAAACAGAGGCAGTGAGCTGAGCAGTCAATGCGTGGGAATTATCGGCTACGGAAACAATGGGAAGAAATTTGCTCAAGT
>DAIPZI010000173.1:0-2638 GCA_036782275.1 Crocinitomicaceae bacterium | reverse complement strand
GCTTATTCAAAGTGAGTCTGCCGCAGAATTTAGCACCTCTGAAATTACCTATTCTTATTTAGACCAAGCTTTTCAAGATTGTTATTACAAATTAGTTCAATATGACATAGATGGTGAAAGTGAAACATACGGCCCTATTCATTCAGGATGCAATAGTCAAAATTCTTACATCACTACACACCCAAACCCTAGCTCAGAAAGCTTTAATTTAATTATTAACGATAGTAAATTTTTTGGTGATACGGAAGTAGAATATTATGACCCTCAGGGAAAAGTGGTTAAACATGACATCATTAATCTTAAGGATGGTATTAATCTTTTTGTCATCGATTCATCCAAGTTAAAACAGGGTGTTTACATGATTCGGATTAAAAATAGAAACAATGAAAAAGTGCTAAAACATATCGTTCATTAATGTGTTTTAATGAGGAAGTGTAAATCTTACAATTCTAATTAGCAGTCGTTTTATTACATTTCCTAAATCTTTAACTATTTTTGCAGTCTAATTATGGCAGAAAAAATCATAGATAAGGTATTAAATAGGGTCTTTTCAATGAAAACCATGACCTTGGGTTTGATTCTATTTCTTATTGGAATCGGTGGCGCTACATTTATCGAATCCAAGTACGGAATCCAAGCCGCGAAAATTTTGGTTTACAATGCAAGTTGGTTCACTGTGCTTCTTGCCTATCTGAGTCTTAACTTAATTTCGAATATTTTCACGCACAAAATGTTTCGGAAGGAGAAAATTGCAATACTCTCCTTTCACCTAGCATTTCTTGTCATTATTTTAGGTTCTGGTGTAACCCGTTACTTTAGCTTTGAAGGCATTATGGTAATAGCAGAAGGAGAGACCAGTGATTATATATACACAGCGGACCCACATCTACTTGTAAAGGCTAAAAATAAAAAATCAGGCAAGACTCAAGTGATGGGAAATAAACACTACTTGGCAGAAATAACGCATGGTTTCGGAAATCACTTTTCAGATGAAATGAGTTTCGAAAATAAAGAGATTTCTGTTGAATACGTTAATTTTCAAAGCAAACGAGTAGACTCATTTCAGATCAATAAAAAGTACAAAAACGCTGTTGTTCTAGATATCGTAACTGAGGGCATGACCTCTAATTATTTGGATGATAAGGGTACCATTCAAGTTGGAAATGTTCCTTTGGGTTTTGAAAATCACATTAAAACGAATGGGATAAAGCTTAGACAGCAAAATGGACAAATTGAATGGACTGCGGACTTCCCCATGCGATCCTTGGAAATGTCAAAAATGAGAGAATCCCGTAGAACTGGAGTAGAACCCGAAGATTCTTTATTTAACACCTACGAAATCAATAAATGGAATGAGCTTAAAACCACAACCTTATATCAGGTTGGGAATAGTCAATTTGTCGTTAAAAACATTCTATATAACGCAAAAAAAGCGCTGATGCCGTCAGGAAACAAAAATAGAGGCTCAGATTATTTAACGGTAAAAGTGAGTGATGGAAAATCGTCTAAAAATGTCATTCTTGAAGGTGGTATAGGAAAAATCCCTTCACCCAAAATGATCAGTATGAATGGTCTCGAATACCAACTTGAATATGGCTCAATAAGAAAACCCATTCCTTTCAAAGTGACCTGCCGTGATTTTCAGCTAGAAAATTATCCAGGGACTAAATCTCCTTCTTCTTTTGCCAGTGAAGTAACACTACTTGACTCTGCAGAACAAAAAAAAATCAATAAGCGTATCTTCATGAACCATGTATTGGATTACAAAGGATACCGATTCTTTCAGTCAAGCTACACCTTAGATGATCCTAAAACCCCAAAAAACGAAGAAGGTACAATTCTAAGTGTGAATCATGATTACTGGGGAACCAACATTACTTATTTCGGTTATTTATTAATGGCCATAGGTATGATTCTTTCTATTATAGCGCCCGTCGGTAGATTTCGCGAGCTCAACAACAAACTGAAAAAACTAAAACAAAAGAATAAGCAAATAAAAAACATCTTGTGTTTTGTCATGCTAACCTCATTTAGCGGAGGTGTTTTTGCACAGGAACATCATGAAAATGATGGACATAATCATTCCAATGACAATAAAATCGTGAGGGGGGAAACTTTTCACATGATATCAGAGGAACATTCTGATGAACTGGCCACTCTGCCCGTCCAGAGCTTCGATGGGAGAATAGTTCCATTTCACACACTGTGTGACCAGCTGTTAAGAAAAACGTACAGAAAAAACACACTTGAACACAAGTCAAAAAAATACAATGCGGTGCAATCTATCGTGAGTATGTTGCTCTATGCAGAATACTGGAAAAAACAAAACACCATATACGTCCCATCAGTATTACAAAAAAGATTAAATCTAAAAAAACACCAAAGTTATCGTTCAATTTCACACATCGATTCAAATGGAAATCCCATTTTCAATTGGGAGGGCCAATACAGAAAGGCTTTTCAAAAACCTGAGTCAAATAGAGATGAATTTGATAAAAAAATTATCAAACTTCATGAGAAATTTCAAATCATACAGGACGTGTTCCACGGTCAATACCTGAAGGTTATACCTATAAAAAACGATCCCAATAATACCTGGTCTAACCCTATGAATATTAATTTATCGAGGGGCAAGGAC
>DAIPZI010000172.1:0-2646 GCA_036782275.1 Crocinitomicaceae bacterium | reverse complement strand
TATCGCACCGCTACAACCTCATACCTTTGCTACGTTCCCGTCCTGGAGGATTCAGAGGGAGCTGGTCGTAGAAGACTTACCCCGCGCAAATATATATAGAAGTTTCGATAAAGTGTACTTTTTTGGTCTAGGAAATGGCTTTATTTAACAATACCACCATAGACAAAGTAACAATGAAAAGCTGAGAAGCTGTTTCATCGTTAAGACTGCTGCCATCGTCATCTTCCGTTGAGACCTCAATGGCAAGAAATTTTGATAAATTTGGTTGGTCTACGAATGAATCAATAATTTCTTCCTCCTCATTCTCGAAATACTCATCTAACATTGTAAAATAGGGTTCCTGATGATCCTCGATGTGTTTTTCTTGGATTTCAGCTGTTTTAAGTCCCTGCTGACTGAAGCATTCGTTTATTAGACAGAAATAATAAACAAGAAGGCCTTCAAGCTGCTCGTTCTCGTATTCAGCGGGTGCAGACATTAAATAAGCCAACAAGGTTTGTTGCTCCAATGCGTACTTTTCAAATACCTTTTCTAAATGTGCATCATCTAAATTGTCGATTACTGATATTGCCTTATCAATAGATTCCTGTGTAATGTGTTTCATGCTGCAAAAATAATCAAGATTTCATAGTTAAGTTTTACTATTTACAATTTGTTGATATTTTTGTGTCCGTATGAAAATAATTATTGACGTAAGAACAAAAGAAGAGTTTGAAGCAGGTCACATCGAAGGATCGAAGAATATACCTGTTCAAGAAATTTTAGAACATGTTGAAGAGATTAAAGCAATAAAGTCACCTATTGTATTTTGTTGCGCTTCCGGACAAAGAAGTGGCATGGCTACACAGTACTTTAAGGAGCAAGGAGTAGATTGTTCTAATGGAGGAGGGTGGAGAGAGCTTCAGTCTTCTAATTTGTAAATCACGTAATCTTCATTTTTAAAGATCTCTTTATGTCCGAGAATGTCTTTGAAATTGTGTTTATTGACAATAAGATATTTGCACCCCTTAGATTTTAGAGAACTAAGCGTTAGCTCATTATTCAGATCTTCATTATTGAGAACAAAGCCTTTTCTGTGACTTAAGTAAAGTTCTTGAGGATTCCCATTGCCATTTATTGCGATGAGATCGTTTTTATCAATCAACTTTGAAGTGATTTTTTCAAGCTCCAATTTATATTTTTCGCTATCCTTTATGAATAGATCATGTTGCTGGTTGGCAATAGATTCAAAAAGGAAAAGAACAACAATGGAAACGGCAATGTACCTATTATTTAGGGTTGCCATGAAATTACCTATGAGTATCGCGAAGAAAGGAACTATAGGAATTATATAATAGCCATGAATATAAAATATTGCCCCCGATTTAGCCATGTATAGTCCAAATAAAAGACATGCGGAAAGAAGAAATAACAGCATTTTATATTGTTTTTTAACAAAGCAGAAGCCAATTGAGAATACAAGAACGGAAAAAGCAATAAAGCTATGAAAGCTCCCGAAGTAGAATCGTTTGAATGTTTCAGGTAAATTACCGGAGAGCTCTGAAACGCCGTTGAGTAAAGTTGTACCCGAATTATACCAGCTTCCATATGTTTCTGCGAGATGTGGATTCCAAATAAAGTACCACAAATAAGTGATTAACAAGGATGAGCACACCCCAATCATCAATTGGATTCTTGATTTGTTAGAATGTATGTTTTTAAATAAAAATGGGATGCCAACGATACACATAACGGCAGATATTTTACTGAGAAAGGCCAGTGAGATAAATAAGAAAAAGAGGATGTAGTGTTTCAAGGATGACTCGTTAAGATGTTTCCAAGCATAATACAATCCTATGAAGCCCAAAGACATGCTAAAAGTATCGGGCATCATTTTTCTTGAATAGATAAACCATATTGAACCAAGTAAAAATAGACTTGAATAATAGGCTGTTTTCTGATTTAACCTTTCTTTAAGTAGCTTAAAGAAGAAATAGATACCTAGGCTTGAAACGATTAAATTAATAAGTCTGCCGTACCAATGCTGATAATCAAAAATCAAAGAGGTGAGATAATGCAAGTAATTTAAAAGCGGGAATTCCATACCAATAATTCCGGATACGCCATTGGTTTCATCTACTCTTGGAAACCACAAGGTTGAATCAATTTCAAAAAAATTACGTGCGACCATCAAACCTGTGACCTGACGCCAATTATGCGCAATCTCGAGAGGAGCATTGGTTATTCCAATTAATCTTAGCAAGAAAAACACACCAATGATGTATTCAATTCTGATGTAGCCGGATTCGTTTTTGAAATTTATATTCACAGCTTTATTTGGAGGGATTATTCATTGTTCTTGATGATGTAGTTGAGAACTTTAGTCATAAGATGGATGCGGTCCTTTCCATATACATTGTGTTTATGCATAGGGTAGGGGAAGAAATCCATTTGAATACCGAGCTCAACGAATTTTTGAACAAGAGCAAGGTTGTGTTGCATTACAACGACATCATCAACAGTTCCATGAATCAAGAGAAGGTCTCCTTTAAGGTTTTCGGCATGGGTAAATAAGGATGATTCTTTATAACCCTTTTGGTTTTCATCTGGGCGGTCCATATATCTTTCACCATACATGATTTCGTAATATTTCCAATCAGTTACAGG
>DAIPZI010000171.1:0-2657 GCA_036782275.1 Crocinitomicaceae bacterium | reverse complement strand
GCGGAAGAGACACCATGATTGATGCGCCATCTCCACTAGATGATGCTCAGCTTAAGGAGCTTGGGATTGATTTAAGGAAATAAAAAACCAAAGATTTTCTTTTTGAACATTAAACAAGGTGATTAATTCTTTAATCAACAATATGTTCAATCAATAAAAACGTTATTATTAATAAAAAAATACTACCTTTTCAATAAAAAACTATGGAAAAACCATTTAAATTTAATGAAGATGTTGGCGGTTTGTTCATCAATGTTTTAATTGCGTACGTTACGATACTATTCACTCTCGGTATTGGGACTCCTTGGGCAATTTGTAGACTAGAACGATGGAAGGCTGACAATACAACTATTGAGGGCAGAAAAATAAAATTCACAGGAGAGGGAAGTGACCTATTGGGTAAGTTTATTATTGGATACATCTTAACTCTTATAACTCTAGGTATTTATGGGTTTTGGTTTGCCAATACATTGCAAAAATTTATGATTGAAAATACAGAGTTTGTAGATTAATCATCTACACTTTGTATATAAACCCCTTTTATTGAATCTAATTGAATCTGCAAATTGATATTTGACACGGGCACACTCAATGTTAGCTTTGGACTTTCTTCAAAATCTTGTTCTAAAATGGTGCAATCTGAGGCTTTAACAATATTCATTACAAATGGCATAGCCTCATAGGTAAAAGTCAATTCAACAGTTTCTCTGTCCTCGTCTTCAATAATAGTGGCGTTTTCAAAAGCTTCTTTAGCTGCGGTGCGGTAAGCATTAATTAATCCACCAACACCTAAGTTGGTGCCACCGTAATAGCGCACAACTGCAACAAGCACATTTGTCAGCTCAAACGATTTGATCTGCCCGTAAATAGGAGCTCCTGCACTGTTTGAAGGTTCGCCGTCATCACTATATCGGTAGTCTTCTTTTTTGCTGCCAAGACAATAGGCATAACAAACGTGAACACATCCTGGATTTTCTTTTCGGAGACGATTAAGATGACCTTTGATGACCTCAACAGAAGCACATGGATAAGCGTATCCATAAAACTTAGATCCTTTCTCTTTGTAGACTCCCTCTCCCGTATTTTGAATGGTTCGAAACAAACTCTACCTATTGATCCAATTGAATCTTGTTATCGGAAATAAGGAATCGGCATTTGGATTTTATAATTTCGGTGTCATCCTCTACTTCTCCCGTATATTCTTGGATATGGGTTATTTCTATAAATGCATCCGAAATATTGCTTGTTGCCAATACGCTACCCATATAAGGAGGATCACCTCCACCTGAGTCCTCACCAATAAACACCGTATTTGATATCTTGCCATTAGTACACATTGTAGCGAGGACATACTGTCCTGCATAAAACGGACAAGCCTCGTAGGTACTGTAATCAAATGACCAAATCAGCAAATACGTATTCTCTGATAAATTGACACGATCATGCAAATACGCGTCAAAATTACGTGTCATTCCCAGATCCATTTGGTTTTGGTATGCTTCTTCTCCGATAGAATCAATGATGTGATTGAATCGGAAATACTCTTTCATCCTCAAGTCAATATCACCAAATCCTGGCTTAACAAGTATGTGTTGGGACAACAATTCAACCTCTTCTTCAGAAAGCCCATTGTCGGAATTTTCAAATGATTCTATGGCGTTTTTATCTAGGCGGTATGGCGCATCAAATGTTCGATTAACTCTTTCTGAGATTTCAGCAGGCATCTGAATCAAGGTGTCAATTACAATTAAAGGTTCTGGTATGTCGTCTGTTCCCGTTTTAACTGATTCTTTTGTAGCGTTTGATGAATGATTTTGAGCTGTGTCTCCACACGAAATCAAACCAAAAAAAAGTAAGGAAACGAAAAGTGTAGTTTTCATATGATTAAGATTAAGTCTAAAAGTACAAAACAAAAATGATGCCCATAAAAAAAGGCAGCTATAGCTGCCTTTAAATGTATTTGAAGATATGTTATTCCTTATTTAATAATCTCCATAATCTTCGATTATTTCTTTTGCGCGCTCTTTTGCATCACGACTCGGCTCTATATAATATTCTTCATTATAATCATCACCATCATAATATTCCTCATCATAATATTCTTCTTGGCCCTCATAGACTTGATCACTAAAAATATTCAAAGAGACCGGTTTGTCCTCTTTTAAGGCTTTAATTGCTTGAGGAAAAAGTGCTTGGGCCATTTCATAAGGTATACTTTCGAAAAGCTTATCGGTACACTCTGAGTCAATTAAACCTTTCATCAGCTCTCTTGTGTACTTTGACTTGGCTTTTTTATTCTTCATCTTATTCATGTCCTTTTCCA
Organism: Crocinitomicaceae bacterium; assembly: GCA_036782275.1. Taxonomy (GTDB): domain Bacteria; phylum Bacteroidota; class Bacteroidia; order Flavobacteriales_D; family Crocinitomicaceae; genus UBA952. The sequence goes on along the minus strand of DAIPZI010000171.1, from coordinate 334 downwards.
TGTCCTCTAAAACAGATGCAACACACAACCTTAACTCTTCTTGGGTCTTGTCGTCTATTTCATCTAAATTGTCATCAGCACTATTTATGTCCAATTGATCAATACCGGCATCTTTCATGCAATCGCATAATGATTTAGCTCGTTTATTTGAAGCCCCTCCATTGCGACCACAGCTTGCCACAAATAGGCCTACTATTACAAATGCAAAAAATAATTTTTTCATAATTCTTTATTTATGTTTTCGTTACACTAAATGTAAGAAAATAAAACCACATCATTGTATCAACCCATAACACCCTGTCTATTAAACAACAAAGGCAGCCGAAGCTGCCTT
>DAIPZI010000170.1:0-2670 GCA_036782275.1 Crocinitomicaceae bacterium | reverse complement strand
GTCTCCTTTGAACTCTGTGAATTTATTGAATCCCCAAAATGTAATATTCAAAGTAATAAACTATGGTACAGTTGCTCAATCTAATATCCCCATAACTTACACGGTTCAAGATCTTTGCACCGCGACAAATTCAGGAACTTACACCACTACTCACCCAGGTCCCTTAGCTCCTGGCGCGGAGGTTACAATTACTGTTTCAGCTCCACCAACATATTACAATGGTGATTTTGAAGTAAAGGCTTGGACAACTCTTACTGGAGACGGTTTTGCATTAAACGATACCGCCTCAAAAATCTCATCAGGTGCAACCTCTTACCCCATTGCTTTTGGGCCAGTTGATTTTGATAATTGTATCGGAGATGAATTCAGTTTCTTCGGACAAGGTGGCTCTGGCACTTTGCAAATGTGGGAATTTGGTACCCCTGCAAAAGGTGGTGGCTGGAACAGTGCGGCCTCGGGTACAAATTGTTGGATCACAGGTTTAAAAGATGACTATCAACCCGGAATGACAGAAATTTTGAGAATTCCGACGCTTACCGAGTTTGATACAACTGTAGCCGCGGAACTGCGTTTCAAACATAAATTCGATTTTGCAGCAGGCGATGGAGGCGCAATTGAATACTTCCAAAATGGAAACTGGAATACTTTAGGGAATGCCTCGATGTCTGTAGGGTATAATTGGTACGGATCTAGCTATGGATCGGCTGCTGTACCCTCTTTGAATACACCGGGCTGGCTAGGAAGTAGCGGAGGACAATGGATAACATCTTCTATACCATTAAGTGTTTGGGACTACTCCACCAATCCTATTCAATTAAGGGCGAGGATGGTTTCCTCTGCCGGAAGTAGTGCAAAGGGCTGGGCAATAGATGATTTTGAGGTTTATGTACCTCCTCAAAACTCTGCATCACCTGTAGAAATTGAAACTCTCGAATATCTTATTATTCCTGGAGATACTTCACACCTTAGAGTTCGTATAGAGAATACAGGTGCTAAACTTTTAGACTCTTGTAAGGTTCGCTACAAAGTTAACGGAGGCCCATGGTCTAACTACGAAACGGTGGTCTTTAAGAATAAATCTGGAAACACTACTCCTATGATGCGTGGGCAAAGACAATGGTATGACATCAAACAGCTATGGGTAAATAATGGGGCAGGAACATACAATATATGTGTGGAAACATCTCGTCCCAATGCTAAAGGTGATAATTTGGTTTCTGATGATTCATTATGTCTTGCGTTTACGACATTAGATAGAATAAATGTTGATTTACAAAACCCCTACTGTAATGATTTTGAAGATCCTAATATTGCATCGTGGCTACCTCTTCACCCATCCATTAAATCACTTCCACATGATTGGGAATTTGGGACACCTAATCAAACTGATATTTCAAGCGCATCGAGCGGTTCCAGTGCATGGATGACAAGATTAGACAGTAATTACAATCATATGGGCCAAAGTGCACTTCATACTCCATTCTTTGTGTTAGACACCTTTAAAGTATACAATATGAGCTTCGATCATCAAATGATCACAGAGTTATACCACGATGGTGGAAATGTAGATTGGTCATATGATGGGGGAATTACCTGGTATACGCTTGGAAGCTCCCTGACGAATGGTCTATGGTACAATACAACAAATGTTACCTCATTAGATATTATAAGACCGGGCTGGTCTGGAAATACCAATGGCTACATAACTTCTACCATCAAATTTACAGTTGAAAAACCAGGAAGTTTAGTTTTCAGATTTAGATTTGGTGCTGATTATACTTACCATGATCAAGGATGGGCAGTGGATGATTTCTGCCTAGAAGAAATGCCAGCGGGAACTCCTGCAGATATTGTTGGTATCGGAATACCTGAAATAATCATTCCTGGTTTTTTCTTAGGCCACATTTCTCCGAACCCCATTTCGGATCTAGGAACTATAGATTTTAATGCTTCCGAAAAAATAGATTTAAGTATGTCGGTTTCAAATAGTTTAGGTCAAATTCTAATGGAAAGTCAAATAAATGGTGAAAAGGGATCAAACAGAATTAATTTCGATGCATCAAATTATTCCAATGGTCTTCATTTTCTTGAAGTCCGTGTTGACGGAAAGTCAATAATTAGAAAGTTCATAGTTCAGCATTAAGATTTATTAGAATATGAACATTTTGTAGATCTAAGTAGCCATAATGACACTTTAGAGTTGAATATACTGTCATTTTGGCCCAAAAAAACCTTCGGCATCTGATTTGTGGTTTTGTAAAGAAAATCTGAAAACCGTGGAGAATATTACGCTCAATACCCAAAAGGCTGTACAACTTGGCCAGGACCTAGCTGCAAAAAATGGTCATAGTTCAATCGAACCTATCCATATTTTTTTCGGATGCCTCTCTACAGATCACGATTTTTGCGAAACTCTATTAAAAAAATCTGGAATTTCTTTTCAAGATTTAAAAGCTGATCTGAAAAAAGAATTTGAAAAAATTCCTTCTCAAAAAATTTCAAAATCCTTTATGTCTGTTAATTCACAAAAAGTATTGGATTCTGCAATTCAAAAGGCAAAGAATGAAGGAAATGAAACTATAAGCTTAGATTACTTAATTTTTGGGCTTGCCTTAGATAAAAGTTTAATTAAAAAAATCTTTGAAAAGCATGGATTTATTCAATCTGAAT
>DAIPZI010000169.1:716-2670 GCA_036782275.1 Crocinitomicaceae bacterium | reverse complement strand
CGCCATTTTCTCTTTATGTTTTTATCTCCTTTAGTAACAGGCATATCCATTGCTGTTTAATGCTATTTCGTGTTGCATTTAATGGTCGCTTGAGGCGGTTATGCTATGCGAGAAGGGGAAGCTAATTCAATAGTTCCAGTCAGCTAAGCTATACCCTCGAGAACGCAAATAGGGTATTTTATCAGATTATCTTCTTAAGAGCTTATCATTGAATGGAATTCTTTAAATTTGCGCATCTTAGACAATACAATGGAAAAGCAGATTAAAGAGTTACTATTGGAGCATAGTATAAAACTATTTGGGAGTCAAATTTCTGACAACCTCATTCAGTTTCAACCGACGCGGAAGGATGTAGATGGGGATTTAACTCTTGTAGTTTTCCCATTTGTCAAAATATTGCGTTGTAGTCCCGAGCAAGCGGGTGAGAAAATTGGAATGTTTTTATCGGATAAAATTGATGAGATTTCAAGTTTTGAGCCAGTTCGTGGATTTTTAAATATTTCATTTAATGATGTTTATTGGCTTCAAAGAGCCAAGACAACAGTTTCAAATGATTTTGGAATGAAGCCAGAGGGATCTGCCCCTTTAATGATGGTAGAATATGCATCTCCAAATACGAATAAACCTCTTCATTTGGGACACTTAAGAAATATTTTTCTTGGTGATTCGGTCGCATCAATTTTAAAAGCAAATGGTCATGATGTAATCCGTACTCAAATCATTAATGACCGTGGAATTCACATTTGCAAAAGCATGCTGGCATGGGAACGATTTTCTCCACTTAATGAGAAAGGGGAAAGAGAGACTCCTCAAAATACGGGAATGAAAGGCGATAAGCTTGTAGGAAAGTATTATGTAGAGTTTGATAAGCAAATGAATCAAGAGGTTAAGGGGCTAATCACTGAATGGGAAAGTGGAAATATTGACGAATCTGCGCAAGAAGAATATTTAAAACTGAGCAATGCCAAAGCTGATAAAAATAAAAATCAGCTCAAGGAACTTGACGCGAAAATCAAGGAATTGGCCAAAACGCATACTTCCTTATTGAAAGCAGCGAAAGAGATGCTTATTAAATGGGAAGCAAGAGACCCTCAAGTATATTTGCTTTGGACCACGATGAATGGCTGGGTATATGCTGGATTTGAGCAGACTTATGATAAAATGGGTGTAAATTTTGACAAATTGTATTATGAGTCGGATACTTTTTTATTGGGTAAAGATGTTGTCGATGAGGGCCTTAAAAAAGGAGTTTTTTACAGAAAGCAGGACGGTTCTGTTTGGATTGACTTAACGAATGAAGGATTAGATGAAAAAATAGTGCTTCGTTCCGATGGAACTGCGGTCTACATGACACAAGATATTGGAACAGCTATTGAGAGGTATCGAAATTATCCTGATTTAAAAGGAATGGTATATACCGTTGGTAACGAGCAAGATTATCATTTTAAGGTTCTGTTTTTGATTCTCAAGAAACTCGGGTATGTTTGGGCAGATAATTGTTTTCATCTATCCTACGGAATGGTCGATTTACCGACGGGTAAAATGAAGTCGAGAGAAGGAACGGTAGTTGATGCTGATGAACTTATGGATGATGTGATTAATAAGGCTGCGGAAATGACAAAAGAACGTGGACATCTGGATGACATGATCGATTCTGAAAAGGAGGAGCTCTACCACCAAATAGGACTTGCTGGACTCAAGTATTATCTCGTAAAAGTTGATCCTAAGAAAAGAATGATGTTTGATCCTCAAGATTCAATTGATTTGAATGGCAATACGGGGCCATTCATTCAGTATACTCATGCAAGAATATGCTCTTTATTGATGAAAGCAGGGGAGTTCAATGCCGAAATCAGTTTAGATTATGACCTCGTGCCTGCGGAAAAGGAATTGATTAAATTATTGAACAAGTTCCCATTAATGATTGAGGAATCGGCTAAAAGTTATTCTCCTG
>DAIPZI010000169.1:0-706 GCA_036782275.1 Crocinitomicaceae bacterium | reverse complement strand
CTGCTACGAGCTCGTTAAAGCGTATAATTACTTTTATCAAAATGTAAAAATATTACCTGAAAACGAAACTAAAACTCGAAATAGTCGTCTAACAATCAGTAAATCAACGGCTAACGTGATTAATCGCAGTTTGAATCTTTTGGGTATTTATAGCCCAAGTCGCATGTGATTTTCATATATTAGTCTTATAAAATAGATATTATGAAAGTTCTTTTGTTTATCTCTACCTTAATTCTAATTGTTTCTTGTGGTAAATATGAAAAGCCTTTTATCACTTTTAAATCCCCTGAAAAACGAATAACTGATGGTACTTGGGGGTGTACAAAGGTTGTAAGTGAAGAAGGAGTTGAATTTGAAATTGAAGATCGAATTACTTTTAGAATAGATGGCACAGATTCTATTTTTACAAGAATCACAAATCACTCAGCATTATCAACGACCCCCCAAAGCTCAGAATTGGATACAATCAGTGGGACTTGGACTTGGGCATTTGCTCATAATGGGAATAGTAATAAGCAAATGATGAAAATATCATATCATGATTCATACATTGCTCGATGGTGTCACTTAACAGTATTGAGCAATAAAGAATTGGTTTTTCAAGATCAATCTTTGGACAACGCAACCTATTATTACAACAAACTCTAGAGGCATTATCTAAATACCACTTCGTCTGTAAGTTTACGAATCATGAGGTAAAGCTCGG
>DAIPZI010000168.1:0-2679 GCA_036782275.1 Crocinitomicaceae bacterium | reverse complement strand
AATGGTGGTTGTAGCTCAGTTGGTTAGAGCATCGGTTTGTGGTACCGAGGGTCGTGGGTTCGAGACCCATCTTCCACCCAAAAGTCCGGATGAAAATTCGGACTTTTTTATTTTAGATTATTTAGGAATTCTATAGTTTTCTCACACAACTGTAATAAAGGGCTTGGAAGCTCCGAACTGATCCAGGGATGTCTTGAGTCAAATACGTGATCAGTATGCTTAATCATAGACAAATTGGTTTTGGACCATTTGGCTAGGCGTCTGCCATTATTGATATCAACCGAGGTGTCTTTTTCACCGTGTGCCACAAAAATTGGTTTGTCAATTGTACTACAGATGCGTTCAAGATCAAAGGCATTTTCATTTGTCATATAGTCTATATACAAAGTGTATTTTTGAGGAAGTTCTTGCATCGTTCTCCCATTCTTAACGTATTTAACCCCTTTTGATTTCCATTTTGAAAATTGTTCTCCTGTTGGAAACCTTTCTCCAATTGAAGCTATAGCGGCCCAAGTTGAAACACTATGTATTTTTTCAATTTGCTCTCCTCCAATTAATGCGATTGCGCCACCTTTAGAATGCCCGATTAAATGCCCTTTCCAATGCGATACTTTTTCATCAATCCAACGAACCACCTGATTAAGATCTTCAAGTTCATGACTGAACGTGTTGTTTCCGAACGAGTCAGGGTCAGGAAAATCAATGCCATTTTCAGACGTCCCACCACCATGACTGATATTAAACTTGCAAAATCCATAACCTTTCTGAACAAAATAATCCATTACCAGATGCCAAGCCCCCCAGTCCTTAAAACCCATAAATCCATGAATGAATATGATGATTTCACCATTAAAATCTTCAGGGATTTCAAGATCAATTAAGCTTTTTCGGTTTTGAGCTCCAGTATAAATATCATTTTGAATTTTCATCATTATGAAACGTATTCTTGTTTGTGAACAAGCAAGTATTCTTTATTCTCTATTTCTCTATATCCCATGTCATAACAGAAAATATACTGAAGGCCTTTTTTAGTGGTATAGATATTGGTGAAATAGTGAAAGTTAAAACCTAGCTCTGCCAATTGAATCAAATGTACTTTGGACTTACCATCAGGGTTGAGTTGCGATAGAATACGCCTGTTCTTTCTTAAAATTCGGTTGATGTTCCGAACAGCCTTATTTGAATCCTCATTGAGTTTATTGTTGTATGTATTCCGACAATAGTCACAGCAGAATTTTTGATCTTTACGACCAACAAGTTTTTCCTTGCACTCAAGGCATTGCCTTTTTGATTCAGACTTCATACATACAAGATTAACAAGAATTAACATGAAATACAATTCATTAAAAGGAGTGTTTCGGATTTTTGTTTTTTTAAAATAGATATCCATGAGTGAGTTAAAAGCTTCAGAAAATAACGATAGTATTAATCCTGCAGATCATCTTCGAAAGTTAAATGATCAAATTGCTTTAGAAAAAATAGCCATTGAGCAGCTCAAAAAAGAGATTTCTAAAGTTATTGTCGGCCAAGAAGAAATGATTGATTCATTAATTATTGCACTTCTTACGGAGGGACATGTTTTACTTGAGGGGTTTCCAGGATTGGCCAAAACATTAACGGTAAAAACCCTTTCTCATGCAATGAATCTTGATTTTAGTAGAATTCAATTTACACCTGATTTATTGCCTGCTGATGTGACAGGAACCATGATCTATCAGCAGAAATCTGAAAGTTTTGCTGTTAGGAAGGGACCATTATTTGCCTCTTTTATTTTAGCCGATGAAATCAACAGAGCACCAGCAAAAGTTCAAAGCGCACTGCTCGAAGCCATGCAGGAACGTCAAGTCACCATTGGAGAAGAATCATTTAAATTGCCGGATCCGTTCTTGGTTATGGCAACACAAAACCCAATTGAACAGGAAGGAACATACAATCTTCCAGAAGCCCAAAAAGATCGTTTTATGATGAAAGTTAGTGTTGGTTACCCATCACCAGCTGAGGAGGCTCTTATTATTAGATCAAAAATTCAGGGAAGCGAACCTGAAAAAGTAAAAAAGGCATTAACGAAAAAAGACATTTTGAGACTAAAGGCACTCGTTAAAGAGGTCTACTTAGATGAAAAAATTGAAAAATATATTGTTGATATTATTAATGAAACAAGAAGCCCGAGTATTCCAGCATTACAGGAACTGGCTCCATATATTTCTTACGGCTCTTCTCCTAGAGGAGGCATTAATTTGGCTTTGGCTTCAAAAGCAAGGGCATTTATGGAGGGTAGATCTTTTGTGACGCCTGATGACATTAAGGTCATGTCAATAAAGGTTTTAAATCATAGAATTGGATTGACCTATGAAGCTGAGGTGGACGAATTAAAGGCTGAAGATATTATTTATAAGATTATTCAATACGTGGAGGTCCCTTGAATCTTAAAGAAATCATAAAATCAGTACGTCGAATTGAATTGAAAGCAAAAAGTTTTTCAAATCAAAATTTCTCAGGGTTGGATCAAAGTGCATCAAAAGGTTTGGGAATGAACTTTAGCGAGGTAAGGGAATACCATTTGGGTGATGAAACCCGGTTTATTGATTGGAATGTAACCGCTCGTCTAAATAACGCTCATGTCAAGGTATTTGAAGAGGAGAGAGAACATGTAAACATGTTTTTTATTGATGTTTCCGG
>DAIPZI010000167.1:0-2692 GCA_036782275.1 Crocinitomicaceae bacterium | reverse complement strand
GACGTTTGAATTAAAGGAACATCACAGCTGAGCACTATATTTAATTCTGTATTTGAATGATTAAGACCCGCATGTAATCCCGATAAGGGCCCTGCGTCAATCATGGTATCCGAAACTCTTTTAAAATTAAATTCCCCATGCTCCTTTTTATTACTTACAATAAGTATTTCATCAACCAAAGGTTTTAATGCTTCGATCACATGACTCAAAAAAGGTTTGCCTTTAAAAAGAATAAGGGCCTTGTCTGTAGACATTCTGCGGCTCTTCCCTCCCGCTAATACAATCCCCGTTATCGTCTTTTTACTATTCATTTAGATAAAAAATAATTTAATTGTAGCCAAAGACAACACAAAGGCCAAAACATATCTAAGCGCTGAATTATTCAGCTTTTTACTGCCTAAATAGCTGCCAATAAACCCACCAATACATGCAATTCCTACAAGAATAAATGCCTCTCCACTAATTTCAACACCAATAGCCATTTGTCCGAATAATCCAGCAGCAGAATTCACCCAAATAAACAAAGCTGAAACCGCAGCCGCTGATTTCAAATCTCCCCAATGAAAGAGTAAAATAATCGGAGTAAGAATAATCCCCCCTCCTATTCCAATTAGACCAGATAAAAAACCAATAAATCCTCCTATGACCAACCCTTGCCACATTTTCACCTGTCTTAACTTGGCTTTGTTGTTTCCAAAATCGGATAACATTTTTAGAATCGCAATCAATAAAACGACGCCCAATATTTTTTTGTAGAGAACAGAATCAATTGAAATCATGCTTCCCACTAATGAAAGAGGAATAGAGCTTAATGCAAAGGATAAAAAGAGCTTTCTGTTAAAATGCCCAGACCTGTAATAATGATAAAATGCAATCCCTGAAACAAATAAGTTGAGAAGTAACGCGGTTGGTCTCATCATATCAGGAGAAAAGGAAAAGAGTGCCATAAGTGCCAAATAACCACTTGCTCCACCGTGTCCTATGCTTCCATATAGCAAAGACACAAAAGGAAGTATGATCAGAAATATCCAGATATTTTCAATATTAAAAATCATCCCAAATCACTACCCTTTATTTGTGAATCCAAATACTTCCAACAATTCTCGTTGATCGCATCAAAGGTTTGAACTAAGGTTTTTCCATAGGGCGTCAAAACTGTCCCGCCACCACTTTTGCCACCAATATTTTTGGTGACAACTGATTCCTCTGCTCTCGAATTGACATCATCGATAAGACCCCATGCTTTTTTATAGGACATCTTGAGAAGCTTAGCTGCTTTGTTTAAAGAACCTGTTTCATCAATCGCCTTTAAGAGACTCACTCTTCCTTCTCCTAATAAAATTTGTCCATTGGATTCAATCCATATTTTACTTTTTATTTTGTATCCCATGGCATCATGTTTATGTGGTTAATAGTAATTGTACGATGTCACCCTTTTCTACTTTGTTCTTATCTGCGGACAAATACACTAAGGCGTTTGAGACCGCAAAAGAGTGAAGCATAGATGAGCTTTGACCTTCAAGTATTTTGACTTTTCCGTTTTGATAATCCGCTTTTAGAAATTGGGCGCGATCTCCTTTTGAGGAGTACTCTGAAAGGGAAGTAGCATCCACAGTAAATGGCTCAAATTTCAAGCAACCTTCGATGCGTCTCAAACAGCGTTGAACGTATATGTAAAAACAGCTAAGCGCTGCTGCAGGATTTCCCGGTAAGGCAAAAACATAGGTGTCATTCTTTTTCCCAAAAAACAGAGGTTTTCCCGGTTTTTGTTTCACCTTGTAAAATAATTGCGAGACTTTTAGTTCTTGCAGAGCCTTACCCACAAAATCATAATCCCCTACAGAAATACCACCTGTTATGAGTACAACATCTTTGCTTTTCAATACTTCTTCTAAAAGATTTCGTGTGGAATTAAAATCGTCTGGCACTTTAAATGTTTCGTTGTCGGTATAACCCGAACTCACTAATGCCGTGCGAAGCATTAGCGAATTGCTTTCATAGATTTGTCCATGTTTTAATTCGGCCCCAGCTTCAGCGAGTTCGTTGCCTGTAGCTATGATTCCAATGGATGGTTTTGTATAGACAGATACTTCTGTAATTCCAAGGGTAGTAAGAAAACCAATTGCAGCTGGTGTAAGTGAAACGCCTTTTCCTAAGGCCATTTCCCCTTTTTGAATCTGCTCACCCTTAGGCCTGATATTGCTTTGAACAGTTACTTCATCGTGCACTTGAAGCTCTTGTTCGTGGATTTTCGTTTTCTCCTGTATGACAACAGCATTTGCATCATTTGGAACTGGAGCGCCTGTGAAAATACGAACGGCATCTCCTTTTTGTAAAGTCACGTCTTTACTATCACCTGCTTGTAATTCACCTTTCACATGATAATATTCAGAGTCATGGATGCGAACCGCATAACCATCCATTGCAGACTGCCTAAAAGGAGGCATATCAATAGGAGACATGACATCTTCTGCCAAAACAAATCCTAAAGCATTTTTCAATGATATTTTCACTGTGTTTCTACCCGGCTGAGAGTTGCTTTCTACATATTCTATGGCTTCTTCTACTGTTATCATTTGTATTCGCTATATCTAGGTAAATATAACGATTACTTTTATAAATAATTGGAAGTAATTCTCATGCAAAATTATCAGGAGATAAAGAGTCCGATCGAGGAAATGCAGTTATAGCA
>DAIPZI010000166.1:0-2708 GCA_036782275.1 Crocinitomicaceae bacterium | reverse complement strand
TTTTCCACCAAATACCTTTCATGTTCGCTTTGTAAATCCACACCCCACTCCACTGGAAATTGAAATTTCTTTTTCTTGTAATGTTTTGAATTTAAAAGGGTCGTAATTGCCTCCGTATAGCTCAACCTTTTAAAGGGATTATCTACAACAAATTTAATACTCTCAATGAGTCCCAATTTATTTCTTTCGTTTTGAGGTTTTTGAGCTTGTTCTTTAGCTGAACGCTCATCTAAAAACTTCAATTCCTCTTCACAGTTTTCCAAAATAGATCTGCAACAATATTTTAGGAAGTCTTCTGTGAGGTCCATATTGTCATTTAAATCATTGAACGCTACCTCAGGTTCTATCATCCAAAATTCTGCAAGGTGTCTAGATGTATTTGAGTTTTCCGCTCTAAATGTGGGGCCAAAAGTATAAACCTTTCCCAAGCCCAAGGCCGCAAGTTCTGCCTCCAGCTGTCCTGAAACCGTAAGGTTGACCTGTTTCCCAAAAAAATCTTTACTGTAATCTACCTCGCCTTTTTCATCCAATGGCGGCTGTTTGTGGTCTAAAGTACTTACCCGAAACATCTCCCCTGCCCCTTCGGCATCAGTACCGGTTAAAATGGGAGTATGTATATAATTAAATCCTCTATCATTAAAAAACTTATGAACCGCAAAGGATGCGGCGTGACGAATACGAAATATCGCACCGAAGGTATTTGTTCTAAAGCGTAAATGTGACTGCTCTCTTAAAAAGTCAAGACTGTGCCTTTTGGGCTGTAAAACTGTTTTTTGCACATCATCAGGGTGTGCATCTCCAATTACAGAAAGCTCCATGGCCTGTACCTCAAATGCTTGCCCTGAACCCTGAGATTTAACTAACTCACCAAAAACAGAGATTGAAGCACCCGTTGTCACCCGCTTTAAAATAGATTCCTCGATGTTCTCAAAATCAATTACTGCCTGGATATTACCCATACATGAACCATCATTCATCTGAATGAAACGATTGCTTCTAAAAGCGCGAACCCATCCCTTTACGTTTACGGTTTTTCCAAGATAATTGCTTCCGTTATTTAGAAGCTCAGTAATTTCAATTCTTTTCATGGAGCAAAATTAATGTATTTTTACTTGTGTTACAGAGAAATCTCTTGCACTATTTTAAAGATTTTAAAATTGAGTATCGGTATATTTATATATCCAGCAACCAAAAAAAACATTTTGAAAACCAAATTCGTATTACTACTAAATCTATTTATTTATCAGCTCTCTTTAGGGCAAACTGTTCATGGTATTGATGTTTCTAATTGGCAAGGAACAATAAACTGGGAAAATGTAGCAACTGATGGGCAAGTTTATGCATGGGTAAAAGCTTCAGAAGGTATGACTTACCAAGACCCTCAGTTTTTTAATAACCTCTCTAATGGTTTGGACGCTGGCGTTATAATGGGGGCCTACCACTTTGCTCGACCCGACAACAATCTTGCATCAGAGGATGCTGCCAATTTTTTAGCCACTGCAGAGTCCTGCATCGGTGTGGGATTTCTTCCCCCTGTGTTAGATCTTGAAAACCCGTATTCCGGTGGGCAGGCCATCGTTCTTTCCGATCTTTTTTCGTCCAGTGAATTATCGAACTGGGCTTTAGAATGGATGAATATCGTCGAAGCACAAACTGGGATTACTCCTCTGATATACGTAAACGGTAATTATGCAAATTATTTAAATAGCGATGTCAATGCTTATGGACTTTGGTTTGCACAACCAGATCAATCATTAAATCCTCCTGTAAATATTGGAGTATGGAATGATTGGAAGTTTAAGCAATATTCGTGGTGGGGAGAAATTCCGGGAATAATAGGTGATGTGGATTTAAACATTTTCAATGGCTCGATGACTGACTTCAATGACCTAATTGGAATCAGTACAACTGATTTTTTCACAAGCGAATCATTAAAGAATATTTCCTTTTTTCCCAATCCGGTATTGGACCAATTAAACATTTATGGCCTTCCCGACGGAATACAACACATGCAGGTTTTCGATTGCAATGGTAAAAAGTTGAAATTTACGATTGACAACAACAAAACAATTGACGTTTCGAAACTTAGACCAGGTATTTATTTTCTTCATATTAGTAAGTTTAATGGTCATGCCTTTTCCACTCGATTCGTAAAAACATAAGCTCTGGGCTAATTATACCCTAATTAAGTTATTTGATTTTAAAGTCAATAATTGCATCTTTGTCAAAACTAAAACCATGAATGCTGCTCAAATCCATCTTTTATCAAATCATTTGCCGTTAACTATACCTTTTATTGGGCTTATTGTTTTGTTCATATCCTTTTTTGTGAAATCTGATATTGTAAGAAGAACAGGTTATTTTATCTTATTGCTTGGTGGATTATTTACAATCCCCACCTTCCTTTCTGGTGAAGGAGCCGAGGAAATTGTTGAACACCTTGGGAAAAGTCATGATTTAATCCATGAACATGAAGAATCGGCAGAAACATTTGCGTATGTAAATTATCTATTGGCCTTACTCGCTGCTGGAGCCCTTTGGATGAATTGGAAGAAAATTGAATTTGAACAATATTTATTTCCGGTGGTCATCGGAATTGGTTTGTTGGTTTGCATATTTGCCCTTTCGACAGGAGAAAGCGGAGGAGAAATAAGCCATTACGTTGGAAGAAGAACCTATGACTTCAAGTCAACAGCAAGAGATTCTTG
>DAIPZI010000165.1:0-2709 GCA_036782275.1 Crocinitomicaceae bacterium | reverse complement strand
AAAATTTTCCCATTACAGACACACGTAATCAATTTGTTTTAGAATTTTTAGATTATTTTGTGGACCCACCAAGATACGCCATTGAAGAGTGTATAGAAAGAGGATTGACCTATTCGGTGCCTCTTAAAGCTCGCTTGAAATTGTATTGCACAGATCCGGAACACGAGGATTTTGAAACCATCGTTCAGGACGTTTATTTAGGGACCATTCCTTATATGACGCCCAGTGGTACTTTTTGTATCAATGGTGCGGAACGTGTTGTAGTATCTCAGCTGCACCGTTCTCCAGGGGTTTTCTTTGGTCAATCTTTTCATGCCAATGGTACCAAGTTATACTCTGCGCGTGTGATTCCTTTTAAGGGCTCTTGGATAGAATTTGCGACAGACATCAATAGTGTGATGTATGCTTATATTGACAGAAAGAAAAAATTGCCCGTAACCACACTTTTCAGAGCCATTGGTTTTGAGCGTGATAAAGATATTTTAGAGATTTTTGACCTTGCTGAAGAGGTGAAAGTTTCCAAGTCTGGTCTCAAAAAAGTACTTGGGCGTAAATTAGCTGCTCGTGTATTGAACACCTGGCATGAAGACTTTGTAGATGAAGATACAGGCGAGGTTGTTTCTATAGAAAGAAATGAAATCGTTTTGGATAGAGACACCATCATCGACAAAGAAAACACTCTTGAAATTCTTGAGTCTGGAGCGAAAACAATCTTGCTTCACAAAGAAACATCACAACAAGGGGATTATGCCATCATACACAACACCCTTCAAAAAGATCCAACAAACTCTGAAAAAGAAGCTGTTGAACACATCTACCGACAACTGCGTAATGCCGAACCGCCAGATGAAGAAACTGCTCGTGGGATCATTGACAAATTATTTTTCAGTGACCAACGTTACAACCTAGGTGAAGTCGGTCGTTACAGAATGAATAAAAAGTTAAATCTTGACATCGGGATGGACAAGCAGGTCTTGACCAAGGAAGATATCATTACCATCATTAAGTACTTAATTGAGTTGATTAACTCTAAGGCTGAAATTGATGATATTGACCACCTTTCTAATAGACGCGTTCGCACCGTTGGAGAGCAATTATCTTCTCAATTTGGTGTTGGATTAGCCCGTATGGCCCGTACCATTCGCGAACGAATGAATGTTCGTGACAATGAAGTCTTTACACCCATTGATTTGATCAATGCTAAAACATTATCCTCTGTGATCAATTCCTTCTTTGGAACCAATCAATTGTCACAGTTTATGGACCAAACCAACCCATTGGCTGAAATCACGCATAAGCGTAGACTTTCCGCCCTTGGACCTGGGGGGCTTTCTAGAGAACGTGCAGGATTTGAGGTCCGTGACGTCCATTATACCCACTATGGCCGTTTGTGTCCAATTGAAACTCCTGAAGGACCCAATATTGGGCTCATCTCTTCGCTTTCAGTTTATGCCAAAGTGAATTCTATGGGCTTTATTGAAACGCCTTACAGAAAAGTGGAAGATTCAGTGGTTGATATCAAAGGAGATCCAATCTATTTAACTGCAGAGGAAGAAGAGGATAAGCTCATCGCTCAAGCCAGTATTCCTGTTGATGCCAAAGGAAAGATTGCAATGGATAAAGTCATTGCACGCCAAGAAGGTGATTTTCCAGTTGTTGATCCATCTCAAGTACATTATACAGATGTAGCACCCAATCAAATTTCATCTATCTCAGCGTCCTTGATTCCATTTTTGGAGCACGATGACGCCAACCGTGCCTTGATGGGCTCTAACATGATGCGTCAAGCCGTTCCTTTATTACGTCCAGAGGCTCCAATTGTTGGAACTGGATTGGAACGTCAGGTTGCTTCAGATTCCAGAGTTTTGGTCAATGCTGAAGGCGATGGTGTTGTAGAATATGTGGATGCCGACAAAATTGTTATAAAGTATAACCGAACCAAGGATGAAGAATTGGTTAGTTTTGAATCCAATACTGCAACCTATCCATTGACAAAATTCAGAAAGACCAACCAAGGTACTTCTGTCAACCTTAAAACCATCGTTAACAAGGGTGACAAGGTTACCAAAGGACAAGTTCTTTGTGAGGGTTACGCTACTCAAAATGGAGAGTTGGCCCTTGGGCGTAACATGAAAGTAGCCTTTATGCCATGGAAGGGATATAACTTTGAGGATGCGATTGTAATCTCTGAAAAAGTGGTTCGTGATGACATCTTTACCTCCATTCACATCGATGAATATTCTTTGGAAGTAAGAGATACTAAATTAGGTAATGAAGAGCTTACCAATGATATTCCAAATGTTTCTGAAGAGGCTACTGCTGATTTAGATGAAAATGGAATGATTCGCATTGGTGCAGAAATCAAGCCAGGAGACATTCTCATTGGAAAAATTACACCAAAGGGTGAAAGTGATCCAACCCCAGAAGAAAAACTTCTGCGAGCTATTTTTGGAGATAAGGCTGGAGATGTCAAAGACGCTTCTCTAAAAGCATCACCTTCCTTACACGGCGTTGTTATTGATAAAAAACTTTTTTCACGAGCAATCAAAGACAAACGTAAACGTGCTCAAGACAAAGAGGATATTGCCGTTTTAGAAGATGCATTCGATGTTAAATTTGATGACTTGAAATCTGTTTTAGTTCAAAAACTCTTTTCAATTGTAGGCGGAAAAACAGCGCAAGGAATCTTTAATGATCTTGGTGAAGAAG
>DAIPZI010000164.1:0-2759 GCA_036782275.1 Crocinitomicaceae bacterium | reverse complement strand
GAAACACGAACGGAAACAATCATTTCAAAAGTGGCAACGATTTCTCCAGAATCATTTTTGGCTTCAACCATAATGCTATCGTTTATTCTAGACCCTTCTATTAGACTTTTTTCCATTGCTTTTTGAATTTTTTGTCCCTCATTGCTTTCAAAAACAATATCGCTTTCCGCTCTTTTAAGAAACTGAGCATTCATGCCCTTAAAGGCGAAAGAGACTTTGCGGTCCATCTTTTTTGAAAAATAAAACACTTGAATGCCTCCAGCAATATCAGCACCAACTGAAAGTGCCCCAAAATACATAGAGTTGAGGTGGTTTTTAGTTCGCCGTCTCAACTTGATTTTAACACGAACGGTATTGTCATCAATGGCTAATAGCTTGGGCTTGGTGTACCGGATCATTGGGATTTTCATAAACCCTAATAGAAAGAGCAACCAGCGCATTTTTTTAATAGAAACGTCCATGTTAATTACCGATTAATTTTTTAATTTCATTTAGCTTTAAAAGAGCATCAACAGGGGTCAACGAATTGATGTCTACATTTTTTAACTCCTCGTGTATCTGTTCTAATACAGGATCATTCAATTGAAAAAAGCTAAGCTGCATCGAGTCATTTAAACTTGTTTTAATGTCTTCTTTATTTTTCTTTCCTCCAACAGATGAGTGCATGGCTTCAAGGTCGTTTAGTATTTGCTCAGACCTTTTGACCACCTGAGAAGGCATTCCTGCCATTTTTGCGACATGAATTCCAAAGGAATGCTCACTACCTCCTTCGACTAATTTTCTTATGAAAAGAATCTTTTTTCCAACCTCCTTAACTGAAACATTAAAGTTTTTTATCCGGTCAAACTTGTGGGTCATCTCATTGAGCTCGTGGTAGTGGGTGGCAAAAAGGGTTTTGCATTTTGCTTTTTTGTTCTCATGTAGGTATTCGGCAATGGCCCAAGCAATAGAAATGCCGTCGTAAGTACTCGTTCCTCGTCCAATTTCATCCAAAAGGATTAAGCTTCGAGGAGAAATGTTGTTGAGAATACTTGCCGTTTCGTTCATTTCTACCATAAAGGTGGACTCCCCAGAAGATATATTGTCTGAAGCCCCAACACGCGTAAAGACTTTATCCACTAAGCCAATTTCTGCTTTTTGAGCCGGCACAAAGCAACCCATTTGAGCCATAATTACAATAAGAGCCGTTTGCCTAATCAACGCACTTTTACCACTCATATTCGGTCCAGTAATCATCATGATCTGCTGGTTTTCCTGGTTAAGGTGAATGTTATTGGCGATATATTTTTCTCCTATTTCCAAGGACTGCTCAATCACGGGGTGCCTACCGTTTATAATGTCTACAGAGAGCCCATCATTAATCTCAGGTCGGCAATAGTCGTATTTACTGGCAATTACGGAGAAAGAGAACAGGCAATCCAAACGTCCCAAAATTTGGGCATTGACCTGAATGGGTGTAATGTATGTAGCCATTTCTAGTACCAACTCCTGAAACAAGCGTGTTTCGAGTGACATTATTTTTTCTTCAGCACCAAGTATTTTTTGTTCATAAACCTTTAGCTCTTCAGTAATATATCTTTCCGCATTTACAAGGGTTTGCTTTCTGATCCACTCTTCAGGAACCTTGTCTTTGTGCGTGTTTCTTACCTCAATATAGTATCCAAAGACATTATTGAATGCAATTTTAAGACTTGGAATCTGGGTGCGCTCTGATTCTCTTTGTTGAAGCTCAGCAAGGAAATCCTTTCCATGATATGCAATCTCCCGAAGTTCATCCAGCTCCTTATTCCATCCCGATTTTATGACCTCTCCCTTTCCTATTTGAGCTGCGGGTTCTTCGGTCAAAGAAGCGCCAATCAAATCAATCAATTTGGGACAAGGGTCTAATTTATCCAAGAGCCCTTTCAGGCTTTTGGGTTTATCGTTTGTATTTAACAAAGCCTTTAAGGGATCAATTTCCATCAAGGTCTTTTTTAAATGGGCGACTTCTTTAGGGTTAACACGCCCTACGGCAACTTTGGAAATCAGCCGTTCTAAATCGCCAATGTTTTTTAATCGTTGAGAGAGCTCGAATCCTATTTTTTCATTGGCTTTAAAAAAGTCAACAACCATCAAGCGGTCCTCAATAGGTTTTTTGTTTTTAAGCGGAAGCATAATCCAACGCCTCAACATACGGCTACCCATTGCCGTTTGGGTTTCGTCTAAAATATCAGAAAGCGTTCTAGCATTTTCATGAGGAGAAGAAACCAGTTCGAGGTTTTTAATGGTAAAGCGATCAAGCCAAACATATTTATCTTCTTCAATCCTCGATATTCCCGTAATGTGGTCAAGCTTTTTATGTTCACTTTCACCGAGATAATGAAAAATAGACCCGGCCGCGATGACCGCTTCATCTAAACCGTCAACACCAAAACCCTTTAGTGATTTTGTGCCAAAATGCTTGTTCAATATCTCCTCTGCGAAGTCGGTTGTAAAAACCCAGTCGTCTAATCTGAAAGTATAGTGCGATGCTCCAAAAAGGGATTCAAACTCTTTCCCCTTGTTTTTTTGAAATAAGATCTCGCTAGGGCTAAAATTTGAGATTAGTTTATTCATGTATTCATGATCTCCCTGAGCAACAAGAAGTTCTCCGGTTGAAACATCGAGTAGGGCAATACCATGCTCCTTTTTACCCAGCTGGACCGCACATAGAAAGTTGTTTTCTTTTTGATTCAGTACTTCATCATTGAAAGATACCCCAGGGGTTACCAGCTCAGTTA
>DAIPZI010000163.1:0-2823 GCA_036782275.1 Crocinitomicaceae bacterium | reverse complement strand
CTAGACAGAACCATTTTGATTCTAGATATTTTTGCAAGTCGAGCAATGACCTTTCACGCAAAAACTCAAGTCGAGCTTGCTCAACTTCAGTATATGCTGCCGAGACTTACGCGAATGTGGACTCACCTTGAAAGACAAAAGGGAGGAATAGGTATGCGAGGCCCAGGAGAATCACAAATAGAAACAGACAGAAGAATAATTGGTCAGCGAATATCTTTAATGAAAACAAGGTTAAAGGATATTGACAAACAAATGAATACCCAAAGGGGGAATAGAGGCCAGCTTGTACGTGTGGCATTAGTAGGTTACACCAATGTGGGTAAAAGCACACTGATGAACGTCCTTTCTAAATCAAAGGTTTTTGCTGAAAACAAGCTCTTTGCAACGCTTGATACAACTGTGCGCAAAGTTGTTTTGGGAAATTTACCGATGCTACTTACAGACACCGTAGGCTTTATTCGAAAGCTGCCAAAACAGCTGATGGAGTCGTTTAAGTCAACTCTAGATGAGGTTAGAGAAGCTGATATTTTAATTCACGTTTTAGATATATCTCACCCAAATTTTGAAGACCATTTTCGGGTTGTAAATGAAACATTGGCAGAAATTGATAAATCGGAAAAACCCACTATCGTTGTTTTCAATAAAATAGATGCTTACAATGCTCCAGAAAATGAACTAGACGACCCTGATGGAATGTCATCGTTAGAGCTACTAAAGAAATCCTGGATGTCAAAGCTCGGAGCAAAAAGGGCCATTTTCATTTCTGCTCAGAAAAAGGAAAATATGGAAGAATTAAGAGAGGTTCTTTACGAAGAGGTTAAAGAAATTTTTAAGGTCAGATATCCATACAACAACTTTCTATATTAGAAACACCCTACCTCGAGGAAAAGTATCAATGCCTCCCTTTCTTATATAGTGTGTGTTTTGGTGGTAATATATTTACAACGTTTGGTCTATTTTTTTAACCATAGTTAGTATCGTTGCAAGAGCAACAGTCTCCCCTGTCTCGTCGTAAACGTCAACAAGAAAACGAACAATACCTTTAGCAATATCGT
Organism: Crocinitomicaceae bacterium; assembly: GCA_036782275.1. GTDB lineage: Bacteria > Bacteroidota > Bacteroidia > Flavobacteriales_D > Crocinitomicaceae > UBA952. Next base: position 1,768 of record DAIPZI010000163.1, on the reverse strand, counting down.
CTTCGCTCCGTTTTTCTTGGTCCATTTTTTCTTTAACTGTAAATCGAACACCAATTGTAGCTCCAGGGTATACAGGTTTTATAAACCTAGCATCATCCAATCCATAGTTTAATAAAACCGGTCCTTTTTTGGGATCAACGAATAATCCAGCGGCTTTTGATAGAATAAAATAACCGTGTGCTACGCGTTGTTCAAAAATGGTTCCTTCTAATGAAGTTGCATCCATGTGGGCATAAAAATTATCTCCAGAGACATTCGCAAAATTGACAATATCAGCATCCGTCACGGTATGTTTATGTGTAAATACGGTTTCACCGACAACCAGCTCTTCAAAGTGTTTCCGAAAAACATGCGGGTTCGCCTCGGGCATTTCCGCACCAATTTGGAATTGTTCGGTAATTGCTGTGATTGTAGTTGGGTGTCCTTGAATAGCAGTTCTTTGTAAGTAATGAAGTACGCCTCTTTTACCACCCATTTCTTCACCCCCTCCAGCTCTACCAGGTCCTCCGTGCGTAAGAAGTGGCATGGGTGAACCGTGACCCGTACTCTCCTTTGCACAATCGTTATTTAAAACTAGAATTCGGCCATGCATGCTTGCTGCACCAACAACATATTCTCGAGCCTCCTGATTATTTGGGGTAACGATTGAAGAGACCAAAGACCCTTTACCCATCTTAGCAAGGGTAACCGCATCATTAATATCTTTGTAAGGCATTATCGTCGACACAGGACCAAAAGCCTCAATGTCGTGACAATCCGTTTTATGGAAGGGATCATTATTTCTAAATAAAACAGGAGAAAAGAACGCGCCAAGCTTTTTATCTGCACCCGTAACATCGAACCCATCTAAATCACCAAAAACAATATCCTGGCTTTTGGCTAATAGGTCAACATTTTCTCGCACGCGGTCAACTTGAGTTTTTGTGGCAAGAGCACCCATTCTTACACCTTCTTTTGAAGGGTCGCCAATTACAGTTTTTGATAATCTTTCTGCTATTGATTTTTGTACATCATCAATAAAATCCTCTGGTACTATTATTCTTCTAATAGCTGTACATTTTTGACCAGTTTTAATGGTAATTTCTTTAACACATTCCTTAACAAAAAGGTCATACTCTACTGTGCCAGGCACAGCATGTTTACCCAGAATAGATGCATTAAGGGAGTCTGCCTCTAAATTAAAGGATACGCTTTCTTCTGTTATTAATGGGAGAGATTTTAATATTTTCCCTGTACTGGCACTTCCTGTAAAAGTTACCGTGTCGCGACAATCAACATGATCAATAATACCCCTTCCTAAACCGCAGATAAGCTGAAGAGCGCCTTCGGGTAGGATTTTAGAGGCAATAATGTCCCTTACCATGACTTCCGTTAAGTAGCAAGTATATTCTGAAGGTTTTACAATAGCAGGAACACCTGCCATGAGATTAACGGCAATTTTTTCGAGCATTCCCCATATTGGGAAATTAAAAGCATTGATATGAATGGCAACACCTTCTTTAGGCACCATGATATGATGGCCAATAAAACTGCCTTCTTTGGATAAAGGGGCAGCAACCCCGTCTACATAATAAGGCAAATCAGGAAACTGTTTTCTTAGGGATGCATTTGCAAATAAATTACCAATACCGCCTTCAATATCTATCCAAGAATCTATTTTGGTGGCACCTGTCCATGAGCTTACCTTATAATAGGCTGCTTTTTTCTCAAGGAGATGAAAGGCCAAGGCTTTTAGCATTCTACCTCTTTCTTGAAAGGTCATTTTTCT
>DAIPZI010000162.1:0-2843 GCA_036782275.1 Crocinitomicaceae bacterium | reverse complement strand
TAAAACTTCGTTTTGTTGTGTCCGAGATAAAGCGTTTGTTCAAGTCTTCTTTTGATTGCTCTCGTTCAAACAAGTCACAGGAAACCATAGCTATAACCATAAACACTCCAATTAAATGTTTCATCTTTGAATATTTAAAAGTTCAACTTCAATAATTATTATAGACTGAGGAGGAATCGCCTCAGAATCACCTAATAAGCCATAAGCCAAATAGCTTGGTAAAATCAATTTCGCCTTGTCATTTTTTCGCATCATAACAAGTGCTTCTTGCAAGCCAGATTCTCTGTCACTCCTACCGAGCACGATCGTCTCGGGAATTGAATCATTATCGTAGCATATTGTACCGTCTAGCAGCTCAATTTTTAAATCTAAAGTCAGCACATCTCCTTCTTGGGCTAGAGATTCATTTGATTTGTTGTTGCCAACTATTTGATAACGTAGCCCCGAAATACTTTGCTTCATTTTTAAATCCTTGTGATGCTCAAGGTATATGGCGATATCAAGCTCTTCCCTTGCGTGTATTTCTTGATTAAAATCAACCGAATGATTACTCGACCACTGTGGATCAGCTATTGAAACTTGAGCAGTTTGTTCTGATTCATTTCGACATGAACAAATGAGTATTAATACGAGTGGGATTGTAAACTTCATAATAGCTCTTTATAAAATTCTAATACCGTGTTCTTTGTTTCTGCTAAGTTTAAATGACTAAAGCCTCCGGCCGCATATTTATGACCTCCACCATTGAAATGCTTTTTAGCAAAATCATTTACATAATATTTACCCTTGGATCGAAAAGACATTTTTACTTTACCCTCATCGTTTTCCACCATAAATATGGCAATTGACACTCCTTTAATTGATAAAATTACATTTACCAGGCCTTCGGTGTCCCCCTTTTTATAATTAAAACGATTCAGCTCTTCCATTGAAAGTGAGATGAGCCCTACCGGACTTCCCTCTATAAGCTCCATTTTATCCGAAACCGCAAAGCCTCTCAATTTTAATTGATCTCCAGTATTTTGATCAAATATACTTTCATGAATCTCAAAAGGTACAACTCCATTGGAAATGACTTTCGCAAGAACATCATGTGTTTTAGCAGTAACAGATGGATATCGAAATGAACCTGTATCCGTCATAATGCCAAGATAAACGGCTTTACTTCCTTTAAGATTTAACTTATTAGACATTTCTAATTCCTCAAGCACCTCAAAAAACAATTGAGCAGTTGAACAAACTTCGGGTCTAGAAATTGTCAAGTCACAAAACTCGCTGGGTTCTGGATGGTGGTCAATCATGATTTTTTTACAATCTAACAACTCAAATATGGAAGACATCTCCTCACCTACTCGATATTCATGGTTATAGTCCAAACAAAAAACCAATTCAAAACGAGAAAGATCCAGATTATGTCCTTCGTAAAACGAATATTGAACATCCTCTAAAAAAGGCATTAGGTTTGAAGCAGGAGGGTCAGGGAGTAATAGATAGGGATCTTTTCCGATTGATTTCAAAAACTCATAGCACGCCACAGAACTTCCGACCGCGTCGCCGTCAGGAGACTTATGCGAAGTTATTAGTATGGTATTAGCGTCGTTAAGGAGTTTCTTGAATGTTTCAATCATGAAACAAAATTACTCTTTCTTTTGCATTTGAGCATCTTCCTCAGGATCGGGAGGAAAAAGTTTTGGCAGGTCTTCTTTCCCCTGCAAACGATCAATCATTTCTTCAAGCTGAGAAATTGAAATGCTTTTTGCAATAATTTGCTTATTCTTATCTAATAAAAACACTTTAGGTGTAGAAAAAATATCATACGTCCCTTGGTAATTCAGAGACTCTAAATTTGTTGTTCTTAACAAGTTCATTAGTTTAGGCTGCCCCTGTGTAGAATCTTGAGCTTCCTTGTATATGCGGTCTGTAACTGCAACATTAATGAATGTCAAGTCATTATCTCGAATAAACTTCTTCCATTTGCCAAAATCATCTCCAACCGCTTTTCCTACAGAATAGATTTCTACGTTTCGGTCTTTAAATTTCTCTTGATAAAGGGTCTCAAGTTTTGGCGTGGTCTTTTTACAATGACCACATTCTGGATCCCAGAAATACAATACCGTATATTCAGAAGGAAGCGAATAAAAATCTTTCCACTTATTATCCGTGGTGTCTTGAAGAATGAGGTTTGGAGGAATCGATCCCACAGTGAGTCTCAGCTTATTGCTTAAATTGTCGCAGAGGTCAGTGAATTTATCATCTGAAACCCAAAACGCAGGAGATTCTCCTTTCGAATTTTTTGTACAATAATACCGATTGATCATCTCAAGATAAACCTTATCCATCCCCATGATTTTACTCTTACCAAATGTCGATGTTATCCATCCCACACAATATTCAAACATTTTAGAATCTGGATTGAGATTATCACAAAAAGGAAAGGCATATGCAATGATTGAATCCCAATGCTGCACCATCATTCGATCTCCAAAAAAGTATTCTAGCTTGTTGTGGAAGACAGGGTTATTGACCAAGGCATCATCTGTTAAATCAACATTGTCCCAATAATGGCTTCTGTAATATTTAAAAGTAAAATTTGAATCAATAATGACTCCAGCTTCATTTCGAGGTGACTCAGGAACAATCACATCCATAGACATCTTAACAATTTTAGAAACCAATCTTCCTCGTTGCCCTTCGACTATATCATCTTGGTAATCCTTTACTTTTTTATTTATCTCCTCAATTTTATTTGTGAGTTTTTTGTAGTTCGGATCCTCTTTGGAAAGTTTTGACCTTTGCTTGCCAAGCTTATTTGCTTCAGATTTATTCTTGCCTATAAAACGGAT
>DAIPZI010000161.1:0-2879 GCA_036782275.1 Crocinitomicaceae bacterium | reverse complement strand
AAGGCCATGATTGGTTCAATTTTAGCGATTGGTTTCCTTTCCTTTATTGTTTGGGGTCACCATATGTTTGTCACGGGAATGAATCCTTTCCTGGGTTCAGTATTTGTTTTTACGACATTGTTGATTGCAATTCCTTCGGCTGTAAAAGTATTTAATTATTTAACGACTTTATGGAAAGGATCTTTAGTGTTAACACCTGCAATGATGTTCGCTATTGGTCTTGTGTCTACGTTTATCACTGGTGGAGTTACGGGAATAATATTGGCTGATTCGGCTTTAGATATCGCTATTCATGATACTTATTTTGTTGTAGCTCACTTCCATATTGTTATGGGTATGTCTGCTGTATTTGGAATGTTTGGTGGAGTTTACCATTGGTTCCCAAAGATGTTTGGTAGAATGATGAACACAAGATTAGGATATGTGCATTTCTGGATAACAATAATAGGGGCTTATGGTGTATTCTTTCCAATGCATTTTGTTGGTTTAGCAGGAGCTCCAAGACGGTATTATGATTACACCGTATATCAGGAGTTTGATCAGGGCACTTATGACATGATTATGGATTTAAATGTAATTGTAACATTCTTTGCCATATTCGCTGCGGTAGGTCAGATATTGTTTTTATTCAACTTCTTCTACAGTATTTTTAGAGGGCCAAAAGCGCCTCAAAATCCTTGGAGATCTAATACTTTGGAGTGGACGACGCCAGTCGAACATGTACATGGGAATTGGCCAGGAGATTTACCTACTGTACATAGATGGCCTTATGATTATTCAAAGCCGGGGGCTGATGAAGACTTTATTCCTCAAACAGTTCCTTTAGCTGATGGAGAGGAAGAACATTAATTAGTTTCCTCTCTATTTTTTAATTCCGCATCGATTTTCGAAAGTTCATCGTAAAATGAGCTTCCAAAAGCTCGTGTTATCGGTTCCTTTAGGAATTTGTATACAGGAACTTTAAGCGATTCACCTAAGCTACAGGCTGCATTACATATGTCCCATACCTCATAGTTTATCGCGGTAAATTCATTAAATTCCTTTATTCGAATGGGGTATAGATGGCAAGATTGTGGTTTGTTAAAACTGATCCCACCGGATTTGTATGCTGTTTCAATTGAACATTTTGCAGTGTTTGATTCGTCAAAGTATGCAAAACAGCATTCTTTTTTATCGATAAGTTTTGTAGCTGGAGCGTCCTCCTCATCTAGGTAATATACACCTTCATTTTTCACAGTTTGTATTCCCTTTTCACTCATGTAAGGTTTGATTGCTTCGAGGTTCCTTTCAATTTGCTCTACTTCTTTTTCAGACAAGGGTGCTCCTCCACTTCCTTTTACGCAACACGCACCTTTACACCTACTTAAATCACAAACAAATTTTTTCGAGAAAAGATCTGTTGAGACAATTTTATCATCTATTTCTACCAACATGCTATAAAAGTAAAGCTATTTTCCTTTTTTATTTTGATAAAATGTATATCTTTGTGTTATAATTACATATGCATAAAGAAAGAGGGGACGAAAGTCCCCTCTTTTATTAGGCAGAAATATCATGATTTCAAAAGAAAATGTCATAGCGTTGATTGATGAGAGAATTAAGGATCTAGAAAAAGATCTTTATGTTGTGGAATTGACAATATCTGCTAAAAATGTGATTCGAGTAGAGCTCGATAAGGTAGAGGGTAATGTGAATGTTGACGAGTGTGTTTCTGTATCGAGAAATATTGAGCACAATTTGGATAGAGAGGAAGAAGACTTTGAATTACATGTTTCATCTGCAGGATTGGATAAGCCATTTAGACACATCAATCAATACAAAAAAAATATTGGTCGAATGGTTCAGGTAAAGCCTCTTGAAAAAGGCAAGTTTGAAGGTCGGCTTTCACTAGTTGATGAAAAAGGGATAACCATAATCTGTTCAGAGAAAAAAAGAATAGAGGGAAGAAAGAAAAAGGAAGTAGTTGAAGAAGAATTTCGATTTGACTTCGACAAAATAAAAGAAACAAAAATTGTAGTATCGTTTAAATAATAATTTATGAATAGTATTGAATTAGTTGATTCGTTTTCAGAATTTAAAGAACTTAAGAATATTGACAAACAGACCATGCAGCACATTTTAGAAGATGTGTTTAGGGCCATGTTTAAGAGAAAGTTTAATACCGATGAGCATATCGATATCATTGTGAATATTGATAAGGGTGATGTCCAAATCTTTTTGAATAAAGAGATTGTTGATGACGGTGAAGTGGAAGATCCAAATACAGAAATAGCTTATTCTGATGCAATAAAGGTTGAGCCTGATTTTGAGATAGGCGAGGAGGTCACAGAGGAATTCCGTTTTGCTGATTTTGGAAGACGCAACGTACTTTCTTTAAGGCAGAACTTGATTTCTAGAATTTTAGAACTTGAAAAAGACCATCTCTACAAAAAATATAAAGAGCGTGTGGGTGACATTGTTACCGGAGAGGTTTATCAGGTTTGGAAAAAAGAGATTCTTGTTATGGATGATGAAAGCAATGAGTTGATATTGCCTAAGTCCGAACAAATCCCTTCTGATTTCTTTAAAAAAGGGGAATCAGTACGTGCTGTTGTAGCTAAGGTGGATATGAGAAATAGCACACCAGTAATTATTTTGTCAAGAACTGCGCCGGAGTTTTTAGAGCGACTCTTTGAGTTGGAGGTTCCAGAGGTGTTTGATGGACTTATTACCATCAAGAAAATTGTGAGAGAACCAGGAGAAAGAGCTAAGGTAGCTGTTGAGTCTTATGATGACCGTATAGATCCTGTTGGGGCCTGTGTGGGCATGAAGGGATCTCGAATTCATGGGATTGTAAGAGAGCTTCGAAATGAAAATATTGATGTCATTAATTACACCAC
>DAIPZI010000160.1:0-2897 GCA_036782275.1 Crocinitomicaceae bacterium | reverse complement strand
ATTAAATTATGGCAGGTAGACCAATAAGATTAGGAAAAGCAGCTGGAGAACTCAATGTGGGTCTAGAAAACCTTGTTGAATTTTTAGGTTCAAAAGGGATTGAGATTGATAAGAACCCAAATACAAAGTTAACTCAGGAGAATTATGAGTTGCTTCGTAATGAATTTGCCGCGGATCAAGATCTTAAAGAAAAGTCAAAAGAAGTGTCAACTCACAGGGAAAAGAGAGAGTCTTTATCTATAGAAGATTCGAAGACCCCTGAAGAGGAACCTTCAAAAGAAGAGACAGTATCATCACCGCCACAAGAAACGGTTTCGAAAACGGAAGAAGTTACTTCTGTTAAGGTTCCTGAAAAGGATTTAAAGGTTGTTGGTAAAATTGATTTAGATGCGTTAAATCAAAAAACCAAGCCAGAGAAGAAAGTAGCCGAAAAACCAAAAGAAGAGCCAGCTCAAGAGGCAAATGAAGAAAAAGAAAAGCCAAAAGAGGAAGCTCCAAAAGAAGTTATAGAGACTATAAAAATAGAGCGTAAAAAAATCACGGGACCAACGGTTTTAGGTAAGATTGAATTGCCAGTTGAAAAACCAAAATCTCCTGCGGGAAGCTCAAGACCGGAAAACCTAAATAAAAGAAAGAGAAAAAGAATTAAGAAGGTTGAAGTTCCATCAACTGGAAATAAGGCCGGAGGAAATAAATTTAATAAGCAAAAAACAGCCAAGCCTGAAATTTCTGAGCAGGATATTCAAAAAGAAATCAAAGAGACATTAGCGCGTTTATCCAATAAAGGTGGTAAGTCAAAGGCAGCAAAAAATCGTCGTCAAAAGCGAGAAAGTGTAGCTCAAAAGCGCCAGGAAGAAATGGAAATGGCAGAGCTTCAAGAGAAAATCTTAAAGCTGACAGAATTTGTTACAGTATCTGAATTGGCATCAATGATGAGCATTCAACCTACACAAGTCATTTCTGTATGTATGTCTTTAGGTATTTTTGCCTCTATTAATCAGAGGTTAGATGCAGAGACGATTCAGATTGTAGCTGAAGAGTTCGGTTATGAAACTCAGTTTGTGAGTGCAGAGGTCCAAGAAGCTATTCCAGTCGTTGAGGACTCGGAAGAAGATCTTATAGATAGGCCACCAATCATCACCGTTATGGGACATGTCGATCATGGTAAAACATCCTTGCTTGATAGAATTAGAAATGCAAATGTAATCGATGGTGAAGCAGGGGGAATTACTCAGCATATTGGAGCCTATTCTTTATCCTTAAAAGACGGTAAAAAATTAACTTTTTTAGATACTCCAGGTCACGAAGCATTTACAGCAATGCGTGCCAGAGGAGCTCAGGTCACTGATGTTGCTATTATTATTGTTGCTGCGGATGATGATGTAATGCCTCAAACGAAAGAAGCCATTTCTCATGCTCAGGCAGCAAATGTTCCGATGGTGTTTGCCATTAATAAAATTGACAAGCCAGGTTCAAATGCGGATAAAATTAAAGAACAGCTTTCAGGGATGAATATCCTTGTTGAAGATTGGGGTGGTAAATTTCAATGTCAGGAAATCTCGGCAAAAGAGAATTTGAATATTGAAGAATTGCTCGAAAAGGTATTGCTAGAAGCAGAGCTTCTTGATTTGAAGGCAAATCCAAATAAGCCAGCAATTGGAACCGTTATCGAGGCGTCATTAGACAAAGGAAAAGGGTATGTAACCAATATGTTGGTTCAAGCAGGAACCTTGAAAATCGGTGACGTATTATTGGTGGGTCGTCACTATGGTAGGGTGCGCGCAATGCATGATGAAAAAGGTGTTTCTATGAAAGAAGCAGGTCCATCACAGGCGATATCCGTATTAGGAATAAATGGAGCGCCAAGTGCGGGTGATAATTTCAATGTCATGCTTGATGAAAAAGAAGCGAAGTCGATCGCGACTAAAAGAGAGCAGCTATACAGGGAGCAAGGACTTCGAACGACCAAGCACATCACATTAGATGAGATTGGCCGTCGATTGGCTATTGGAGACTTTAAAGAATTGAACTTAATTATCAAAGGAGATGTTGATGGTTCGATCGAGGCACTTTCTGATGCACTTCTGAATCTTTCTACTCAAGAAATCCAAGTAAATATTATACACAAAGGTGTTGGAGCGATTTCTGAGGCAGATGTGAATCTTGCTTCAGCGTCTGATGCAATTATACTAGGATTCCAGGTAAGACCTACTGTTGGAGCAAGAAGACTTGCTGATAATGAGCAAATAGATATACGTCTTTATTCGATTATTTATAAAGCAATTGAAGAGATAAAAGCAGCGATGGAAGGAATGCTTTCTCCTGATATTGAAGAGAAGGTTGTTGGTTCAGCAGAAATTCGAGAAACTTTTGATATTACAAAAGTGGGAACTATTGCTGGGTGCTTTGTTCTTGAAGGAACAATAAAAAGAGCTTCAATGATTCGAATAATTAGAGATGGAATCGTCGTTCACACAGGTGAATTAGGATCTTTAAAAAGATTCAAAGACGATGTGAAAGAGGTTAAAAACAACTACGAGTGTGGATTAAACATAGACAAATACAATGATATTGAAGTTGGAGATATTATTGAGGCCTATGAAGAGGTTGAAGTCGCAAGAAAACTCTAAGGTTTTTTACAAAAATAAATTTACATTGATATCAATATAATATGGAAAATATACATCAGTCAGGTTGGTTTGGTCCAACAGAAATCGTAATTATTTTAGTTATTGTCCTGTTGTTTTTTGGAGGAAAAAAAATCCCTGAGTTATTGAAGGGTCTTGGTAAGGGAGTTAAAGAATTCAAGGATGCTTCAAAATCGGGAGAAGGAGAGACTGACGAAGTTCTTAATGACAACGAGAAGATAGAGACAAAGTAATTTTATGTACAAGACA
>DAIPZI010000159.1:0-2930 GCA_036782275.1 Crocinitomicaceae bacterium | reverse complement strand
CACATCTTTTATTTTGGCAATGAAGCCCAAAAACAAAAATGGCTTCCTAAATTGGCTGCCGGCGAGTGGATTGGCGCTTGGGGGCTAACCGAGCACAATACAGGAAGTGATGCGGGTGGCATGAACACCACAGCAGTTAAAGACGGAGACCATTATATTTTAAATGGGACTAAAAACTTTATAACTCACGGCATCAGCGGAGATGTTGCCGTGGTAATTGCAAGAACAGGTGAAAAAGGAGACTCCCATGGGATGTCGGCTTTTATTGTAGAAAGAGGTACTCCTGGATTCAGTGGTGGCAAAAAAGAGGATAAACTTGGGATGCGTGCTAGCGAAACAGCGGAGCTTATTTTTGATAATTGTAAAATTCACAAAGACAATCTAATAGGAAAAGAAGGTGATGGTTTTGTACAATCGCTTAAACTTTTGGATGGTGGCCGCATTTCAATTGGCGCCCTTTCGCTTGGAATATCCAAAGGCGCCTATGAAGCAGCCCTTAGGTATTCTAAAGAGCGTGTGCAATTTGGGAAACCAATTTCTAGCTTTCAAGGGATTTCTTTTAAACTCTCAGATATGGCTACAGAAATAGCGGCTTCTGAACTCCTAATTCACAAAGCCGCTTCCTTAAAGGACAAGGGTGAAAAAGTCACTACCGCAAGCGCCATGGCCAAGATGTTTGCTAGTGAAGCATGTGTTAAAATTTCTAATGATGCGGTTCAAATCCATGGAGGTTATGGATACATTAAAGACTTTCCAGTAGAAAAATTTTACCGTGACTCAAAACTTTGCACCATAGGTGAAGGAACCACTGAAATACAAAAACTGGTCATTTCCAGAAATATTTTAAAATAATTTGTTGTCAGTTTAATAACTAAGACTATATTTGCAGTCAATTCTAAAGAGAGGAGGTTTAAGACTATGTTAATAATACCTATAAAAGAAGGAGAAAATATCGACAGAGCACTAAAGCGTTTCAAACGAAAGTTTGACAAAACGGGAACCAAGCGTTCACTTCAGACCCGCAAGCAGTTTACAAAACCCTCTGTAAAAAGAAGAGCTGAAATTCAAAAAGCGCAATACATTCAAGGCTTAAGAGACGCCGAGAACCTGTAACAGCTCAATTACAAGATTATAAACACCTCAATCGAGGTGTTTTTTTTGTTTAATTCATAAACTAACGTTGAATTAAAACTAAATTTTCCTCCCCATTTGGCTGCTTGATATCCTAAAACCATCACTCGAATAGTAAAGCCTATTGAATTTTTATGTAACTTAGAGATTATTAATTTCTGGATTATGTCCATTCATTCCTTCACAGATTTCCTTTCTTTAGAAAAAAAATATGCTGCCAACACGGTTTTGGCTTATCGTAAGGATATTGAGTTATTTCAAAGTTTTTTGAAACAAGACTACGTTGTATCAGAATTAAAAACTGTTCACTACAACCAAATTCGGCGCTGGATAACAATCCTTGTTGATCAGGGGTTGTCCAACCGCTCTATCAACAGAAAAATCTCCTCACTCAACACTTATTATAAATTCTTAATAAAAACAGCGCAGTTAAAAACATCCCCATTGGCGAAACACAAAGCCCTAAAAATTCAAAAGAAAGTTCACATTCCATTTTCTGAAAATGAGATAGCGGCTGTTTTGAATACCACCCCTGACGGTCATTTTGAGGCCACTCGCAACAGCCTCATCATAGAACTTTTATACTCTACTGGAATGCGCCGTACGGAACTAATCCATTTAAAAGTTAGGGACGTGGATTTCGATCAGCATCAATTAAAAGTACTAGGCAAACGCAATAAAGAGCGTTATATTCCGTTGTTGAAATCAGTACAGGAATCCTTGAAAACATACATTAACTTGCGCGACCAACTCGAAATTATTCAGGATAAAGACATTCTTCTCTTGACCCAAAAAGGGGGTAAGTTATATGGTACACTGGTTTATAGAATTGTCAAAAATTATTTTGAAGCTGTTTCATCAAAAGTTAAAAAAAGTCCGCATATTTTAAGGCATTCCTTTGCCACACATTTGCTAAACAATGGTGCAGACCTAAATGCCGTTAAAGAGTTGTTAGGCCACTCAAGTCTTGCTGCCACTCAGGTATACACCCATAATAACATTGCAGAACTTAAGAAAGTTTATGTCAAATCCCACCCCAGACAATCCAAACCCTAATTCTAATTAAAATCCTATTGCTATGAAAATAAATACCCAATCTGTAAATTTCAAGATCGATGCATCCCTTTTAAGCTTTATTCAGAAAAGAATGGACAAGCTTGATTTATTTTATGATAAAATAATCAAATCAGATGTTTATTTAAAGGCAGAAAATACTCCCGGAAAAGAAAATAAAGTGTTCGAAGCTGTACTTTCCATTCCTGGGGACAGTTTTGTTGTCAAGAAAAAATGTAAAAGTTTTGAGCAAGGCGTTGATACCGTCGTACATATATTGGAGCGACAGCTAAAAAAAAGAAAGGATAAAATACGCAAACAAACCATATAAAAATATTTAAAAAATGTTTTGAAACATTAAAAAATACCTATACATTTGCAGTCCGTTAGAAATAGCGGGCTTTTTTGTTGCGTAAAAACTTCAAAAATTGCCGATGTAGCTCAGCTGGCTAGAGCAGCTGATTTGTAATCAGCAGGTCGTGGGTTCGAGTCCCTCCATCGGCTCACTTTTTTATTGGGGAGATACTCAAGCGGCCAACGAGGGCAGACTGTAAATCTGCTGTTTTTAACTTCGCAGGTTCGAATCCTGCTCTCCCCACAATTTAAGCGGGAGTAGCTCAGTTGGTAGAGCGTCAGCCTTCCAAGCTGAATGTCGCCGGTTCGAACCCGGTCTCCCGCTCTAAATATTTTAGCCGGTGTAGCTCAGGGGTAGAGCGTTTCCTTGGTAAGGAAGAGGCCACGGGTTC
>DAIPZI010000158.1:0-2943 GCA_036782275.1 Crocinitomicaceae bacterium | reverse complement strand
TCAGAATGAAAACTTTTTATTTGGTGGACAATTCTATGATTCGTCTGGTGTTTACATCGATTCAAGTCAATCCATTTTTGGATGTGACTCAGTTGTTACTTTGACTTTAGAGGTATTACCGATTTATTTCGATACCATTGATGTGTCCATATGCCAAAACGAAACTTATGTTCTGGGGTCTCAGGTGCTATCCTCTAGTGGATTCTACACCGAGGTTTTTCAGTCAGTTTCTGGATGTGACTCTTCATTTTCTGTCAATCTAACGGTAAACCCTCTCCCAGTAATTAGCTGTAATGATACCTTAATTTGTATTGGAGACACGGCAGTATTAATTCCTAATGGTGCAGAAACCTATACATGGAACCCGTCAATTGGTTACACGGGATCAAACGGTGAATTGTTTTGTTCACCATTAGTGAGCACTTCAATTGAATTGACAGGGGAAGATCTTAATTCTTGTGTATCTAGTGAAATTGTTAATGTAGGAGTTCAGGTTTTGCCTTCCATTCAAATTGTTTCATCTGAAAATCAGATTTGTATTGGAGATTCTGTTTTTCTTACCGCTATAGGAGGTGAAAATTATATCTGGGAATTGCCAGGATTTATCGATGCGACGTTGGAAGAACAGGTATTGGTTCCTGACACTACGGTTTTCATTTATTTAAATGGATCTGATGATTTGGGTTGTGAAAATTCAGACAGTACGATTGTTGTTGCATTTGACCTTCCGGAATTAGCGATATCTCCAATTCAGGAAATTTGTTTAGGTGAATCGGTTGAAATAGTTGTTTCGGGTGCACAAACATATAGCTGGCTTCCCATTGGAAATGGTGACATGTTTATGGTCTCTCCTGATGAAACTTTAAGTTTTTTAGTGACAGGTACAGATGTAAATGGGTGTATTGATTCTATTCAAACTACTGTTATTGTCTTTCCAAACCCTGATGCTGATTTAACTGCAAGTCCGATGTTAACTACGAGTGATATACCTCATATTACATTTGAAAATACATCTTCCGGAGCCAATTCCTATGTGCTAAGTACCGGAGATGGTTTCTTTTATGATTTTTTTAGCGGTGAAATTGAACACTCTTATCCTTATGTAGAGGGCGACTATTTAGTTGATCTCTTTGTGGAGAATGAATTTGGTTGTACGGATTCGACTCAGTTATTGATTCAGATTAAAGGAGAGGAGATTTATTATGTTCCTAATACTTTTACTCCAGACGGTGATGAGCACAATAATACATTTCGCCCAATTTTTACTAGTGGTTACGATCCGAATCAATTTGAAATGATAATATACGACCGATGGGGTGAAGAGCTCTTTTCTTATTTTGACTCCAACCAATATTGGGACGGAACATTTAACGGGATCAAATGCCCTGAGGGAACTTATATTTATAGAATTAATTATGTTGTTCCCGAAACAAATGAGTCGAAAACAATAACGGGACATTTAAATTTAATACGGTAGGACTTTTTGTGCATCACGCATAAATTGATGAAAGACCTTTTCAATTTCATTTTTATTGTTGAAAAAAACCTGTGGCGCATCCGTTAACTTATTTGTGAATGAAATTCGTTTTGAGACTCCTTCACAAACCTTTTCCAATCCATATTCGCTAGGGTAGTGGTTGATCCATTTGTGATCTCTTAATCTTGCTAAAAACGATTGAAATGTTGAATCCAATTCGCTCTCAAATGCAGCGTGATGTTTGTAAAATTCATTTAAAAATAATTCAAATGGCTTTTCATGATAGCGTTTCCAATGAATCGCCAACAAATGATCGAAATATAAATCTATTGCCACGCCTGCGACTTTTGGCAATTCCTTGTATAGCCCAATCCTCAATTCTTTTACCAAATGATGATTGTCAATATAAGAGTCGATTTTTCGATGCAAGAGAACCCCATGTTGTATTTTTGATGAAAAGTTTAGGTACTTATTACCCTTTACAGAATCTCCGAAAAGATTTGCAATCATAAGGTCCAAATCGTTATCTGAAAAATAGAGGTGGCCGAGGAAATTCATTGGTTTTCCTCAAGATACATTTTAGTATTCATCCTCATTGAAGAGAAAATCCTCTCTAGATGGATAGTCAGGCCAGATTTCTTCAATATTCTCATAAATCTCGCCCTCATCTTCTAGGTCCTGAAGGTTTTCTGCCACTTCCATGGGTGCTCCAGTTCGAATGGCGAAATCAATAAGTTCATCCTTTGATGCCGGCCAAGGCGCATCTTCAAGATAAGAAGCTAATTCTAAAGTCCAATACATCGGTTCAACATTATTTGATTATTCGGCAAAAGTATGCTTTATTTCAAATAATCCAAATAAAAATCGAAATTTGTTCAAATTATTTGTTTTTAACTACAATTTTGGATTCCAAGGAGTTTCTTTCACATTTAATTCTTGGGCCATACTTCTGCCTAATGTAAAGAAGTAATCACTTAGTCTGTTAAAATAAGCAAGTAGAATTGCATCAACCTCTGTGTTTTCCGCTAAGGAAACTATACATCGTTCTGCTCGTCTACAAATCGTTCTAGTGATATGACAATAGGATACAGTTTGATGGCCACCAGGAAGAACGAATGATTTCATTTCAGGAAGTATGGCGTCCATTTCATCGATCCATTTTTCTAAGTCTTCAATGTCTTTTTTTTCAATCAAAGGAATTTTCATTGAAGATCCTGAATCTGATACCGCCAATAAGGATCCTGCGGTAAACAAACGGTCTTGTATTTCAATTAATTGAGAAGTATACTTTGTATTTCCAATAGAATCCCTAAGCATTCCGACGAAGGAATTAAGCTCGTCAACGGTTCCATAGGCATTTATTTTAAGATCGTTTTTTGCAACTCGAGTCCCTCCAATAAGGCCAGTTTTTCCTTCGTCTCCTTTCTTAGTGTAAATTTTCATAATTAAACTTTTTCAAGGGCCTG
>DAIPZI010000157.1:0-2965 GCA_036782275.1 Crocinitomicaceae bacterium | reverse complement strand
CTCGTAAAAGAAATTGTTTTGAGATTATTTGAAATAAGTAAAATTTACCTGCTTGGTATTTCCTTTATTTACCTTTTCCACTTTCATGGTTTTACTCAACTTCAATGCACCGATTTTACAGTAACGGGCACAAGCTACAGTCCTTACTTTCTCACCGGAAACCCCGGTTGTGCCGCTTCGCCTTTTCCAATTGGACAGCTCATTTGGACACAATCCCCAGTAAATGGGTTCCCAAACGGGTTCATCAAGCACACCTTTAATGATCCTCAAACCAATGTTTCTATATGGTATACTGTTGTAAACGATAATGACGTTGGCACGATAACCGTTAATGGTGGTGGGGTTCTTTCTCTCAATTTAGATAACGGTTGTGCTGATCTATTAGGAAACGTTGTTGGACCCTATACTGGTGGAGGCCTTTTTGGGGATATATTGGTAAACATACAGTCCACCCTTCCTTTTACTGAAGTTACCCTCGTAAATACAGGAGGGCAAAGTGGTCATGTTTCAGGTGATTGTAGCTCTGTTATTATTAATGAAAATGACCCTTGTTCTACAGACCTTGGTAACGATACAACTTTGTGCCAAGGAGAAACATTAATTCTGGACGCAACAGCTTCAAACGCAACTTACCTTTGGCAAGACAATTCTACGAACCCTCAATTTAATGTTGTAGAGCAGGGAACATATTGGGTGCAAGTAACGGAAAATAATTGTATTTCAGGAGATACAATTGAAGTAAACTTCAACCCGCTTCCAATCATTAATTTGGGGGATGACACTACGCTTTGTCAAGGAGAAACACTAACACTAGATATAACAAGTTCTAATACCACCTATTTGTGGCAAGACAATTCTACAGGCCCCTTTTTTAATGTGATTCAGCAGGGCATTTATTGGGCTCAAGTCAGTTCAAATAATTGCACGGCTGAAGACACCATTCAGGTGAACTATAATCCTCTTCCCTTATTTGATTTAGGAGCTGATACAACTTTGTGCCAAGGCGAAATACTCATCCTAGATGCAACAACTGAAAATGCCACTTATTTATGGCAAGACAACTCCATTAACTCGACATATAATGTTACAGAGGAAGGGGGCTATTCGACACAGGTGTCTGTAAATAATTGCAGTTCAGAAGATACTATTATAGTAAGCTATACCCCCCTTCCAACAATTGAGTTTGGACCTGACACAACCTTGTGCCAAGGAGAAACACTAACATTAGATGCGACAAATTCAAATGCCTCCTATTTATGGCAAGATAATTCCACAAACCCCACCTTCAACATTGTTCAGGAAGGAACCTATTGGGCATGGGTTACGGCAACTAATTGTTCTGTGTCGGACACTATTTTGGTGAGTGAAATAGATTGCGAAATAACGCTACAGATGCCCAATGTTTTTTCACCAAACAATGATGATGTTAATGACCTATTTGTTCCTGTTTACAGCAACGGTATTGTTTCTATGAATACTTTAATTTTTAACAGGTGGGGGAATCTGGTTTATGAAACAGATCGACTTTTAATTGAATGGAATGGAGAGGGATTTAATGATGGAACCTATTTTTGGGTGGTCCATTATATTGATATAAATGGAGAAGAAAAAGACTTAACTGGTTATGTTACGCTAATGAAGTAAACACAATACCATCAAGCATAAAAGAATCTGTATCAGCATTACGATCTCTTTTTCATCACTACCTTTGTGATCTATTATGAACCATTCTAAAATGACGGCTTCAACGGTTTGCGGGCTGATCCAAATTAAAAAAACAATGAATAAGATAATAATAGTACTCTTTATGATGACTTTGTTGAGTCCTTCTTTCGCTCAAAACAATACTTCAGATTCTTCAGATTTTCAGGTTGGTGTGGGTCTCGGAATGGCCAGCAGAAATATTTGGCGGGGCCTAGATTACGGTGCATCACCATCTGTTTGTGGAGACCTTTCAGCGTCGTATAAGGGTTTTTCTCTTGGGGCCATTGGAACCACTACACTCAATGGTTCGAAAACACAGTTTGGAACTTGGCTTGAATTGTATGCGAAATATGAATTTAAGGATTTCTCTTTTGTTATTGATGATTATTTCTTCTTTAATGCCTTGGACCAAGACAATGATTATTTCGAATACCGACCCCAGTATACACAGCATCTTGTAGAAGCGAGAGTAGAATATGAAAATGACCATCTTGAAGCCCTAGTGGGTTATGTGGTTTATAGCAATCGAGACGACAACACAAATGGAGTTTATATAGAAGCCTCCTATAAACTCAATGAAAACATATCCTTTACTGCGGGAGGTATTACTGGTACTCAATGGTTGAGCTTTTATGATGCGGGAGGCCTAACAACCCTTGGGATTAATGGCCACCGAGAGGTAAAGCTATTTGGGCAAGGCCTGCTTTTGAACGCCTCTTTAATTTTCAATCCTAACTACAAAAACGCAAGTCCATTGGTGGGAAACAATCCTGTTTATTTCGTGGTCAGTGCTGAATTCTGACAGGTCTGAAGCAACTGCCCGCATTGATGTCAAATTGAAGGATGGGGACTCGTTTGTACAAACCGAAAAAAAAGAAATTTGCATCTTTGAAAAAAAATCACATACATTTGTAGCACAAAACAAAAAACAATGAATTTTAGTCAGTTGCATCATCATTTTCATACTTGCTCTCAGGCGAGGAGTTAATGATATGTGTTAACTAAACACAAAATATTATAAACCCGTCTGAGTAATCAGACGGGTTTTTTGTTTCTCATCGGTTTACTCAGGCGCATTTAAAAACAAATGAGTAAACTAAAAATGGCCATCCAAAAGAGTGGCAGATTAAACGAAGATTCCTTAAAGCTACTCAAAGCGTGTGGTATTAAAATCGATAATGGCAAAGACCAACTCAAAGTCAGTGTCCCAAACTTTCCGATCGAAATCTTATACCTGCGCAATTCGGATATCCCGCAATAC
>DAIPZI010000156.1:0-3000 GCA_036782275.1 Crocinitomicaceae bacterium | reverse complement strand
ATGGTTCAGCTTAATTGTTATTGGAACCGTGATGATCGCTATTACAAAAAAGGAGGATGGAAAGGAACCTCGGATCTTGATGGAGGAACACTGTTCACACAATTCTCTCATTTTATTGATATAATGTATTGGTTATTTGGTGACATCGACAACATAGAGGGTAAATTTTCTGATTTTAATCATAAAGACACAACAGATTTTGAAGACTCTGGTTTTGTGAGTTTTGATTTTGTGAATGGAGGGATGGGATGTATAAATTACTCAACAGCCGTCGCTAATCAAAATCTAGAGTCGTCTATGACCATTGTTGGTCAAAATGGTAGTGTTAAAATCGGTGGGCAATACATGAACGAAGTTGAGGTTTGTAATATCAAGGGATATGAAATGCCTAAATTAAAAGAATCGAACCCTGCCAATGATTATGGTCCATACAAGGGGTCTGCAGCCAATCATAATTATGTGATTAAAAATGTAATTGATGGGGTGAAGGGGAGAACCTCCCCGACTACAAACGCCCTTGAAGGATTAAAAGTGGTTGAAATTATTGAGAGAATTTATAAAGTTAGAAACGAAAAACTAAAATAGAGATGAGTGATTTGATTTATGATAGAATGCTTAAAGGTGAGGCGAAACTTGCTGTCATTGGGCTTGGTTATGTGGGATTACCTATAGCTTTAGATTTTGCGCGCAAAATCAAAGTTGTAGGATTTGATATCAATCAACAAAGAGTGGATATGATGAAAAATTCAGTCGACCCGAGTAATGAGTTAGACACGAAAGATTTTGATGGGTGTGATATAGAATTTACAGCGGATATTAATGATCTTAAAGACGTTCAATTTTTTATTGTTGCTGTGCCCACACCAATTGATGAGGCAAACTTACCCGACCTTACTCCTTTATTAGGAGCGAGTAAAACTGTGGCAAAGGTTTTAAAGAAAGGAGATTATGTCGTTTATGAATCCACAGTTTATCCAGGATGTACAGAGGAAGATTGTATTCCAGTTCTCGAAAAAATTTCCGGTTTAAAATTCAAAGAGGATTTTATGGTTGGATACTCACCAGAGAGAATTAATCCAGGCGATAAAGTACATACCTTACAGAACGTAGTAAAAGTTTCTTCTGGCTGCTGTGAAGTGTCTTCTGAACAAATTGCCAAGACCTATGAGCTTGTTGTTGGAGCTGGAGTTCACCGAGCACCGAGTATTAAAGTAGCAGAGGCAGCAAAGATTATTGAAAATACTCAAAGAGATGTCAATATTGCTCTTATCAATGAGCTTTCTATTATTTTTAATAAACTAGGCATCAATACTTTTGATGTGTTAGAGGCGGCAGGGACAAAATGGAATTTTTTAAAATTTTCTCCTGGTCTTGTCGGAGGACATTGTATTGGTGTAGACCCATATTATCTTACCCACAAAGCGCAACAGGCGGGGTATCATGCAAAAGTCATTACTAGTGGTAGGTATGTGAATGATTCAATGGGGTTTTACATTGCAAAGCAAACGGTCAAAAAGATTTTGGCTCAAGGAAAGCACATTCAAGACGCAAAGGTATTAGTGATGGGAGCAACGTTCAAAGAGGACGTTTCTGATATTCGAAATTCAAAAATCATTGATATTGTAAGTGAACTGAAATCATTTCAGGTTCAAGTTGATTTAATTGACCCGCATGCGAGTTCTTCTGAGATGGAGCATGAATACGGTGTGGCATTGGCATCAGATACTAAAAATGACTATGATGCTGTTATAGTCGCTGTGAATCATCAAGAATATTTAACGCTTGATGAAAAATATTTCCAAAGCATATTAAAAGATGAAAATGGCGTTTTTGTAGACGTTAAAGGGATCTATAAAAATAAAATGAACGAACTTGATTACTGGAGTTTATAAATATGTTTAATAGAAAGATTTTAATTACAGGAGGAGCAGGTTTTATTGGCTCACATCTGGTTAGGAGATTTGTTAAAAAATACCCTAAGGATTTAATTATTAACCTTGACAAATTAACATATGCGGGTAATCTAGAAAATTTGCGTGATGTTGAGGACAGTTCGAATTATATTTTCGAAAAAATAGACATCGTTGACGCTGACGCTGTTCTTTCTGTTTTTAAAAAACATCAAATTACAGATGTTATTCATTTGGCTGCAGAATCTCACGTAGACCGTTCAATCGAAGGTCCCATGGAATTTGTTATGACAAATGTGGTTGGAACGGTAAATCTCCTCAATGCCGCAAAAGAAATGTGGCAAACAGGTCAGCATGTTTTTCATCATGTTTCTACGGATGAGGTTTATGGTTCATTAGGTGATTATGGGCTTTTTACTGAGAATACATCATATGACCCAAGAAGTCCGTATTCCGCCTCTAAAGCATCTTCGGATCATTTTGTTAGAGCGTACTATCATACCTATGGGCTTCCCATAAAAATGTCAAATTGCTCCAATAATTATGGAAGCCATCATTTTCCAGAAAAGCTAATCCCGTTAATGATTCATAACATTGTGAATAACAAACCTCTTCCGGTATACGGAAAGGGAGATAATATTAGGGATTGGTTGTGGGTAGAGGATCATGCTAGTGCCATCGATAAAATATTTTCTGAAGGACGAATAGGTGAATCTTATAATGTTGGCGGATTAAACGAATGGACAAATATTGAGCTGGTTAAATATTTGTGTACTATTCTCGATGAAAAACTCGGCCGAAGGGCTGGAGAGTCTGAGGAGCTAATTACGTATGTTAAAGATCGTGCGGGTCACGATAAAAGATATGCTATTGATGCCTCAAAACTCGAAAAAGAATTGGGGTGGACTCCTTCTATCAAATTTGAAGAAGGTTTGGACAAAACAGTGGATTGGTATCTTGAAAATGCTGAATGGGTAGATAAAATCATCAGTGGATCTTACCAAGACTATTATAAAAAAATGTATTTGGATAGATAAATGGGGATATTTGGGAACTTATTTAAAAAGAAAGAAGTTCTTCCTCCATTTGA
>DAIPZI010000155.1:1484-3032 GCA_036782275.1 Crocinitomicaceae bacterium | reverse complement strand
AATAGATTAATTGATTTCATAATAAATAGTTTTTTAACAGAAACGAGACTTATTCATTTTAAGGGGGGGCAGTTTTAATAAATAATAAAAATGAGTAGTCTGTTCGTAATAGTTTGATACTATTTTAACGAAACGGGAGTGTCGGGGGTTGCTATTAAGATTTACCTTTTTTACACATTATATTAAACTTAATGTGCGAAATGCGCGAAGTGTAAGTAGATTGGTTTGCTAGTCTCTAATCACTGCAAAGCCTGGGTATTTTGCTTTATCAAAAGTGAATTTAGAATCAGAAATAGCCTTATTGCTTATAAACTTGGTTAAATGATAGCTCATAGTTGTACCATCATTTGTTTTCATAATCGCTTTCTTTAGGGCATTGCTTTTTTCTGAGATGTAAAGTGTAATGGTATGATAATCGGTATTTTCTGGATCTGTTGGAAACAAGTTTATGACATGAACATTTTCTCCATTAAAAGTACCTAGCTTATTGTACTTATTTTTAAATCCAGACTCCCAAATAGTCATTAGCTTTTTCGGATTCATGCTTTCTTCATCATCACTTGTTTCTGATTCATATACAGATTTCTCCTCGTTAATGACGGTCCATGTTTTGTAACCGTTTGACAGAAGTGTGATTTCTCCATAGCTCGCGAAAAACTTGTTGCCTTTTACCCAGCCCATTCCTTTTTCACTTTCATTCACTCCGGTTGCAGCGTTTTTAATATTCGCATTAAATTCTACATAAAAAGTACTCATCTTTTTCATAGAAGAGGAAAGAGTATTCAATATGGTTTGTGATTTGCTCGTTTGAGAATTACCGCAGATGGCAATAGAACAAAAGAGAAGAGTGGAAAGGAATAATTTCATACCGTTTTTTTTATATTGCAAATATCAGAAATTATGCCAAACAAAAAAAGCTATGATTTTTTTTATCTAAAAGTGTAATGTATTGATCCGAAAGTTTGGTGAATCAGATATTGTTAATATCTTTGCGCTTCTTAAAAATTAATTTATTAACCGGGGTTTAGTACTCCAAATTATAACACATTATGGCAACACGAATTCGTTTACAACGTCACGGTAAAAAAGGAAAACCATTTTTTCACATTGTAGCAGCAGATAGTCGATCAAAAAGAGACGGTCGTTTTATTGAGAAGTTAGGTACTTATGACCCAACTAAAAACCCTGCGGTTATCAATCTTAAATTTGAAAACACACTTAGCTGGGTTCAAAAAGGAGCAGAATTAACTAATACTGCTAGAGCAATTCTTTCATACAAAGGTATTTTATACAAAAATCATTTGTTGAAAGGTGTAGTTAAAGGTGCACTAACCGAAGCAGATGTTGAAAAGAAATTTGATAAATGGCTGAAAGAAAAAGAAGCTAAGGTTCAATCGAAAATTGACGGTCTTTCAAAGAGTGCGGATAAGCTTAAATCAGACAAATTGAAATCTGAGACTGCAGCAAAAGAAGCTCGAGCGGCAGCAATTATTGAAAAGAATACTCCAGAACCAGAAGAGGCACCTGTAGAGGCGGCAGCAGAAGAAG
>DAIPZI010000155.1:0-1384 GCA_036782275.1 Crocinitomicaceae bacterium | reverse complement strand
AAGAAGCAGCACCTGTAGAGGCAGCAGCAGAAGAAGCGGCACCTGAAGCACCTGCAGCAGAAACTACTGAAGATTCTGATAAAAAGGAAGCGCCATCTGCTGAATAAGCAGCTATGGATTTAAAAGATTCCATTTACATAGGACAAATTGCGAAACTCCACGGATATAAAGGTGGAGTTTCTTTGTTTTTGGACGTCACACATCCTGAAGAATACATGGAGGTTGAATCCTTTTTTGTTGATGTTGAGGGGATTCTAACTCCCTTTTTCGTTGAATCATTCAAGCTGAAGAATAAAGGATTTGCGGCTGTGAAATTTCAAGGAGTCGATTCAGAAGAAGAAGCCAAGAGTTTAATTAAGAAAAAGGTATATCTTCCCGAAAACGAATTAAAAGAATTGGATGAGTCAAGCTTCTATGACCATGAAGTCATTGGTTATGGTATTGAGGATGTTGTCAAAGGACCCATAGGAACGGTAGTAGGGGTTGCAGATCTTAAATTAAATCCATTACTCATTGTTGATTTTAATGAAAAAGAAATTCTTTTGCCATTGTTTGACGGATTGATAGTAAATGTTGATCGGGAATCGAAACAGCTCAAGGTGAAGGCTCCAGATGGATTAATCGACCTGTATTTAGATTAATCCCAAACATACTTTCATCCGGATAATTCGTTTGGCCGATTCGATAACCGTATTTCTAAACTCGTCACTACCATTTTTAAATTCATCCCAGATTTCTTTGTGTGCTTTTCTAGCATCTACGGGCATTAATAGTATATCACATCCAGCTTCAATAGCTTTTACGGAACTGTTTGGCACCTTTACAACTCCACCCATTCCCATTGCGTCTGTGACAATGATTCCTTTAAAGTTTAAGCTATCACGTAATAAAGAGGACACGATTTTTTTTGAGCAGGTGGATGGCAAACCATTGGTATTATACTTTGCATTATTTTCTATTGCAATATGAGCAACCATTATCGATAAAACCCCATTTTTAATTAATAGTGGGTAATTAATGACCTCTTTCAATTCACCATCAATTACCTGTAACGATTTGTGTGTGTCACCTGAAACCAATCCATGTCCTGGAAAGTGTTTTGCTGTAGCGATGATGTTGTTTTCTTGAGTTACTTTAATGAATTCATCAGACCATGGAATAATATTTTCTGGCTTTTTGCCAAACCCTCGATAGCCAACAGTAGAGTTTTTTGACATGTCTACAACTGGAGCAAAATTGTAATTGATTCCAATGTCATTCAGGTCTTTGGAGATTGAATTTGCCACATAGGTGACTCCTTGAATGGAATCAATCTCATTTGCTTTTATCACTGGTGTTGATCCAATTATTTTTCGATTCACTAAGCTTGGTTCAGCATCAGCAC
>DAIPZI010000154.1:0-3052 GCA_036782275.1 Crocinitomicaceae bacterium | reverse complement strand
ATTGCGCTTTGGAACTGAATCCGAATGTTGCCACAAAACAAAAAATAAGCACTACATAATGTAGAATGGCTTTAAATTCCTTGATAAAAATCATTTCTAATCTTGAATCTTTTTAATAATTAAAGAAGCAATATGTCCTCCAAAACCAAAAGTATTACTCATCGCATATTGGATATTCTTGTTCTTGCCTTTTCCTAAAGGGAAATCAAACATTTCTGAAAATTCCGGTTCAATATTTTTTGTGTTAATTGTTGGCGGTACAAAATCAAGTTGTACTGATTTGACGCAAGCAATGGCCTCTATTGCTCCTGCAGCACCTAATAGATGACCAGTCATTGATTTTGTCGCGGAAATAGAAACGTCTGAGTTTTCACCAAAGACACGCCTTGCCGCTATCAACTCAGATTTATCACCTAAAGGCGTCGAAGTGGCATGCATGTTGATGTAATCAATATCTTTTGAACCAATACCAGCTTCTCTCATAGCTTCTTCCATGCCTAAAACAGCACCCTCACCTTCAGGATGAGTACCTGTAAGATGATAGGCATCTGCCGCCATTCCTCCTCCCACGATTTCAGCATAGATTTTCGCCCCTCTTTTTTTGGCATGTTCATATTCCTCAATAATTAGAGCTCCGGCGCCTTCTCCCATGACAAAACCATCCCGATCCACATCAAAAGGCTTTGATGCGCCTTGAGGATCATCATTATTTGTGGATAAAGCTCTTGCTGACGAAAAACCACCTATTGCCGATTCATTAATGGCTGCTTCTGAACCGCCACTAATAATTAAATCAGCCTTGTCCCATTTGATGTAATTAAAAGCTTCAATCAAAGCGGTGTTTGAGGTAGCACAAGCTGAAACAGGACAAAAATTAACTCCCTGCAAGCCATATTTAATCGATAGGATACCTGAGGCAATGTCAACAAGTATTCTCGGTATAAAATAGGGCGTAAATCGAGGAGTTCCGTCTCCCGAGCAAAATTCCATCATTTGGTCCTGAAAAGTTTGAATACCTCCATTTCCTGAGCCCCAAATAACACCAGCCCTTCTTTTGTCGATCTCTTCAAAATTGATTGATGCATCCTTCACAGCTTCATCAACTGAAACCAAGGCATACTGACTGAACAGGTCATACTTCCGAACCTCTTTCCTATCAAAAAACTTTGAGGGATCATAGTTCTTAAGTTCACATGCAAATTTGGCTTTAAATTTCTCCGTATCAAATTTCGTGATTTGAGCCGCTCCGCTCTTTCCCTCTTTTAAGTTTTGCCAAAAAGAAGGCACATCTTCACCTATTGGTGTTAAGGCTCCAAGTCCTGTAATTACTACGCGTCTTCCCATTAATTGTCTAGATCAATTTTGTTATACTCCTTACTTTTTAAAATATCAATTGCCCGAACTAAGATTTCGTTGGTTGAGTTATAAACTTGATAAAATTCACTGGTATCCCATAAGTTTCTCGCTAAAAACGCCTTTAATCTGAGTTTAATAAACGAACCGCTTTCCTTAAAGTCTTCTTCAGAGTATTTTAATGTCGAATCTTGTTCTTCTACATATTCAAAAAATGAATCCATAAAAGGTTCATCACAGTTGAAGGAATCATTAAAATCAGAAAAATTTGGATACTTATTCAATAAAGTCTTTCTGTTATCATTCGTGTATTCGTAAGAGAACGTGTTTAATAGCCCACCTCGAATTAATTCTGAGAAATAATCGGAAGATCCTGTTGTATCTAAAGGAACAAAGAAATCTGGCATAATTCCACCACCACCGAATACCGTTCGTTTTTTAATCAAGGTTTTAAACTTTAAGGAATCGGGCATTTTAATTGAATCTGCACTTACAAACTCCCCATTCAAATAGCGTTCTGAAATATCTTTTCTGTATGACTCAACATCATCGTAGGGTTTTTGAATGAATCGTCCTGTTGGTGTAAAATACCTTGCTATGGTCAATCTTATTTCTGAACCATCACTCAAGCCCATTGGGCGTTGAACCAATCCTTTCCCAAAGGTTCTTCTCCCTACGACCAGTCCTCTATCCCAATCTTGTACTGCACCTGAAAGTATTTCACTCGCACTCGCAGAGTATTCGTCCGTTAATATGATGAGCTTTCCTTTTTCAAAATTACCTTTGATGCCCGCTCTCAAATTATTTCGCGGCTGCGCTTTACCCTCAGAATAGACAATCAACTTTTCATCTGATAAAAACTCATCCGCTAGTTTATGTGCGGCATCAAGTAATCCACCACCATTTCCTTGCAAATCAAAAATGAGACTTTTCATCCCTTGACCTTTAAGCTCTCGAATTGCACTTCTCACTTCATACACCGTAGTTCTCGAAAAGCTGTTTAATTTGATGTAACCAATTTCATCATCAATCATATACCTAGAATCAACAGAAAATACGGGGATCTTATCTCTTGTAATATTGAATGTTAGCTTCTTTTTAACGCGTTTACGTTCGACCTCGACTTTTACTTTTGACCCCAATTCACCCATCAACTTTTCTCTCACATCACTGTTTTTTAAACCAATTCCAGCGATACTGTTTCCATCAACACTCACAATTTTGTCTCCAGGAAGAATTCCTAGTTTTTCTGCTGGCCCCCCTGATATAGTAGCAACAACATTTAGCGTGTCTTTCATTATTTGAAAACGAATACCCACACCGACAAAGCTTCCATTAATTGTTGTTTGGGCAGCCTGTAATTCATCGGCTGGAATATATGTTGAATGTGGATCTAATTCTTCAAGTAACGCCACAATTGCAGTTTCGGTTAAAGCCTCGGAATCCGTTTCATCAACATAGTAGCGTGATACTTTGTCAATAACTTCTTTAAACTTGAATGAGGTACTTACTTCACTTGGGTGAAATTGAGCTGTCGCCAATGAAATAAATAAAAAACTAAATACGGTAAGTGAAAGTAAACGTGTCATATAAAACTTTATAAGAAAAAACGATTCGTACAAAAATAGTAACACTTATGAGGTACAATAGTTTTTTTGAAAGTTTTAACAAGGAAAAATGAATAATTAAATCATCGATG
>DAIPZI010000153.1:0-3052 GCA_036782275.1 Crocinitomicaceae bacterium | reverse complement strand
ACCCTCCATGGTTGGGCTTAATGCAAAAATAACCTCAGAAACTTGGCCAGAGCTAACCTTATTGATTAGGGGTTGGATGTTCAACTCATTGGGCCCGATCCCATCCATGGGAGAAATCACTCCTCCAAGAACGTGATATTTCCCTTTAAAAGCACCGGTTGACTCGACTGCAATAATGTCACGAATATCTTCAACAACGCAAATTAATTCGGAAGACCTGCTTGGATTTAAACAAATGTCGCATGTTGCATTATCCGAAATGTTGCCGCATTCAGTACAATTAAACACATTAAGCTTTAGGTCAATTATTGAATTTGCGAAAGCATGAATTTCTTGCTCATTTCTCTGCAAAAGATTCAATGCAAGTCTTAAAGCTGATCTTTTACCTATTCCCGGAAGGCTGGAGAGCTGTTCTACAGCATTATCCAATATTTTTGATGGCGTTTGCACGATTAAAAGTAATCATTTTCATTGTTTCAATGATAAATATTGAGCGGTTTAAATGTCAATGCTTAACTTTGAATTGAAATGCCACCAAAGGAAATAAACATACAGAATAAAAAGGCTCGATTTGATTATCATTTACTCGAGAAGTATACTGCTGGTATTCAGCTAAAAGGAACTGAAATCAAAAGCATTCGAAATGGTAAAGCGAGTATCATGGAGGCATATGGTGTTATGGAAAGGGGAGAGGTTTATATTCGAAACATGTATATCTCTGAGTATGAAAAGGGGAGTTACAACAATCATAAACCACGTACTGATCGCAAATTACTTTTGAATTCGAAAGAAATAATTAAAATTGAAAAGTTTTTAAAAACTAAAGGGAATACACTGGTTCCAGTAAAGCTTTTTTTATCAGAGAAGGGGTGGTTAAAAATATTAGTTGCTTGTGCAACGGGTAAGAAAACTCATGACAAACGACATGACCTAAAGTTGAAAGATGATAAGCGTGAAATGGATCGTGCCATGAAAAGGAATAATTAAGCGTTCTCATTTTTTGTATAAAACAAAAAGGGCAGTCAATTTGACTACCCTTTTTTTTGCTAAACTATTAACTATCTCTGAATGAGAAGTCTTTTGTTAATTGTTCCAAAAGATCCGGAGACCTGAACAATATATAGTCCCGATACGAGGTTTGAATTACTCCATGATATTTCATGTGAGCCTGCGGATAAGTGGCCAGAGTAGATGGTTTCAACTCTTTTACCTAAAGGTGTCAGGAGTTGAATGATAGTTTGGTCAGGAGAATTGTTTTGAATTAAAATAGTTCCTTCACTCTTTGCAGGATTAGGGAAAATGGTAATGTCAAATTGATTTTGGAATTCCTCTATTCCTGTCACATCACATACAAAATCCTCACATACTGTATCACACAAAAAACCTTGGTTGTCATACGCATACATACACATTGTTTCAATGCTATTTGGCGAAATATACAATGTTACAATCTCACCGCTTAATATCATATCATCATACCACCATTCATAGCTTGAAGCTCCATATCCATAAAATGTATATGTGCATGAGCTATCTATTGAGAATTGGTACCCTGCCTGACAAGGTGTATTCCCACTACACCCCTGTATTGTCAGATATTGAGAAATGGAATCACAAAGAACGCCATTAGAATCATAGCCCAATAATAAAACATAATACATTCCATCATTGGAATAGGTATTATTAACATTCTGACCAGATCCAGTATTTCCATCCCCAAAATCCCAAGTATAGGTAGAGGCGCCTGTCGCAGTGAAATAATATTCACATGGTGATTGCCCCGTGGTGTAGGTAAAATAGGTTTGACAACCCCCTCCAGTATTGTTACATCCACTGACATATACATTTTGACAAACGGTGTCGCAAATCATTCCGTTTTGATCATAAGCGTACATACAAACATTGTATGTGCCGTTATTGGAATACGTATGGTAATCATATTGACCTTGTCCTGAGGTTCCATCACCAAAGCTCCATGTGTAAGAACTTGCTCCTGATCCATAAAATTCAACAATACAGTTACTATCTGCATAATTAAAACTGGCTTGGCAAGGGGTACTACCTCCACATCCTGTTACTGTTATTGTTTGTATAATTGAGTCGCATAATTGTCCTAGCCAACCGCCGTTTGCTGAATACGCACCTAATGAAACAATATATGTTCCATCACCTGTATATGTGTGACTTACATTCTGACCATAGCCAGAATTCCCGTCACCAAAGTCCCAAGAGTAATTATCTGCACCGGTAGCAGAAAAAATAATGTCACAAGGTGATTGGCCAGATGTATATGTGATACTTGCTTGACAGGGATCGTAGTCAACCTCAATGGTGTAAATAGCGATACACCCGTTATCATCCATTACCTGAACAATGTAAATACCCGCAGAAAGACCATAGAATGTA
Organism: Crocinitomicaceae bacterium; assembly: GCA_036782275.1. Lineage (GTDB taxonomy): Bacteria > Bacteroidota > Bacteroidia > Flavobacteriales_D > Crocinitomicaceae > UBA952. The sequence continues at coordinate 646 of DAIPZI010000153.1, read as the reverse complement.
TTTGATCCTTGGTATGAATTTCCGTTGTCAATACTGTATAAATAGCCTGGGGCACCTCCATTAGCATTTACTGTAATGCTTCCATAACTAGAAGAACTTGATTGGTAGGTTTGAGGAGTTGAAGTTGCCGTTATTTGAAGCACGGGTGGACATGTAACAGTAATTGTAGTTGAATTTGTGCAACCTAATGAATCCGTTGCAGATACTGTGTATGAACCACAACATAAATTCTCTAAGGTATTACCGGTGACTCCGTTGCTCCACACATATGTATAATTGAAAGGATTTACTGTTGTTCCATTAGCGAATACTGTTATTGAGCCATCGCAAGAATAGGAACAATTAGGTTCAGTAACTGATGTGTTAAAAGTAAAGTTACAAGGGTTTCCTCCGCAAGTTCCTGGTGTATAGTTTGTTACACCATAGTAGAAAGTGGCTTCACAAGCATTGTTGTAGGTGATCCCATCACAGCCACAAACAGGATCGATCACCTGTGGACAAATAATACTTTGGTCAATGAGTGAGCTGTCAATACATGCGGATTGACTCAGAGAATAGTTGGCCAGAAAAGAGAATAGTCCAGCGAAGAGAAATAGATTAATTGATTTCATAATAAATAGTTTTTTAACAGAAACGAGACTTATTC
>DAIPZI010000152.1:0-3073 GCA_036782275.1 Crocinitomicaceae bacterium | reverse complement strand
GTTTTCGCACCAACAGATCAAGCCTTTCAAGATTTAGCTGATTTGTTAGGAGTGCCATTAAGTGAGTTATTCGATCCAGTGAACATTCCTACAACAGATTTACAAGCAGTTTTAGGAACGCATGTATTAGGAAGCGTAGTTCCATCTTCGGCTGTAACGAACGGAGCGATTGTGGACAACATTGTTGGAATAAACACATTGAAATTAACAGTGAAAGGTTCAGGCGAAGTATTTGTTAACCAAGCTCAAGTGACTACAGTCGATGTCAATTCAGACAATGGAGTAGTACACATTATTAATAGTGTTCTTTTACCAAACGAAACGGTTGTAGATGTTGCAATTGATAACGGCTTCACTACATTAGCAACTGCAGTAATCACTGCGGAATTAATGCCTGCTTTGACGAACCCATATACTGGATACACAGTATTTGCGCCAACAAATGAAGCGTTTGATAATTTGGCAGCAGCATTAGGAACAGACCTTGCGGGAATTTTGGCTTTACCGAATCTTGCAGATGTTTTATTATACCACGTAGTTGGAGGAGTCGTTCTTTCGACGGATCTTATGAACGGAACAGTACCCACCCTTAATGGAGCGGACGTTACGGTCGATTTGACCAATGGTGTAATGATAAATGATGCCATGGTGACAACTGCTGATGTTGAAGCTGACAACGGTGTTGTTCATATCATCGACAAAGTGTTATTGCCAGGAGCAGGTATTAGTGAAGAAGCAATCGACATTAGTATTTACCCGAATCCAGCACAAGACAATTTGTACATTAACAGTTCTGCAAGCGTAGATTATTACATCACAGACGTAAGTGGTTCAGTTGTGAAAAGAGGAGTTACAGGGGAACAAGTTGTTTCAGTAGCGGACCTTCAAAGTGGTGCATACTTGGTACACACTTCTGCTTCTAAAAGCGGACAGGTATACCGATTTATTAAGCAATAATTTCATAAATAGATAGCGCTAAGGGGGCCACGGCCCCCTTTTTGCATTTAAGGACTTTTTTTAGAAAGTAGTCGTTTTTAGCTGATGTGCATTATCTTTGCAGTCATAAATTATTTATCATGAGTTTACAGGAGTTGTCAGAACAAGAAGTTTTTAGGAGAGAATCCTTAAATAAATTAAGAGGAATGGGGATTGAGCCTTTTCCCGCACAGCTGTTTCCTGTAGACATCTTATCACAAGAAATTAAAGGCCATTACGCTGAAGGAAAAGAGGTCTGCCTTGCGGGTAGAATCATGAGTAAGCGTATAATGGGTAAGGCTTCCTTTGCGGAATTACAAGATTCTTCAGGAAGAATACAGCTCTATTTTAATCGAGATGAGATTTGTCCAGGAGAAGATAAATCCATCTATAACGATGTATTTAAAAAGCTTCTTGATTTAGGCGACTTCATAGGTGTTCATGGCACCGTGTTCAAAACACAAGTCGGAGAGATTTCCGTTCATGTTACAAAGCTCACCGTCTTAAGTAAGGCGATTAAACCTCTACCCCTGCCTAAAACAGATGCTGATGGAAATGTCCATGATGCATTTACCGATCCTGAATCTCGATATCGCCAGCGTTATGTTGATCTTGTTGTCAACCCCCACGTGAAAGACACCTTTATTAAAAGGTCTAAAATCATTTCATCAATGAGGTCTTTTTTAAATTCTAGAGAATACCTTGAAGTTGAAACTCCAATCTTACAGTCTATACCAGGAGGTGCTGCTGCAAGGCCCTTTATTACACATCACAACGCACTAGACATTCCTTTATACTTACGTATTGCGAATGAACTCTATTTAAAAAGACTAATTGTTGGTGGATTTGACGGCGTTTATGAATTTGCTAAAGATTTTAGAAATGAAGGAATGGACCGCACCCACAATCCCGAATTTACACAGATGGAAATCTATGTTGCCTACAAGGATTATATTTGGATGATGGAATTCGTTGAAGACATGCTCGAAACGATTTGTATGGACGTTCTTGGAACAACGGATGTACAGATTGGAGAAAACAAAGTGAGCTTCAAAAAACCATTTAAAAGAATCTCTATGATTGATGCAATCAAAGAGCATACGGGTATTGACATTGCTCCAATGAATGAAAGCGAGCTTCTTGAAACCTGTAAAAAACTTGGCGTTGAAACGGACGAGAGCATGGGTAAAGGAAAGCTCATTGATGAAATTTTTGGTGAAAAATGTGAGGGAAATTATATTCAACCGACTTTCATAACAGACTACCCCGTTGAAATGTCTCCTTTGTGTAAAAAACACCGAGACAATCCTGAGCTCACTGAGCGATTTGAGTTAATGGTAAATGGAAAAGAGCTTGCTAATGCCTATTCGGAGCTTAACGACCCCATTGACCAGAAAGAACGGTTTGAAGAGCAAGTGAAATTGTCGGAAAAAGGAGATGACGAAGCCATGTTTATAGATATGGATTTTGTTCGCTCTTTGGAATATGGAATGCCGCCAACCTCAGGGATGGGTATCGGAATCGATCGATTATGCATGTTTTTAACCAACAATGCGTCCATTCAAGAAGTTTTGTTTTTTCCACAGATGAGACCCGAAGTAAAAGCAAAAAAAATCGAGCTCACCGAGCATGAAAAAACAATACACGAAAACCTTAAAAAGGTAAATTCTTGCGAACTAAAAGACCTTCGCTCTGGAGTCGAAATGAGTAACAAAGCTTGGGACAAAGCCATGAAGGGATTGTCAAAAAAAGAGCTTGTCAAGGTTTCAAAAGAAGGCGAGTCCCTCTTGGTTACTTTACTTTAGCTTGTTTAAGCTTACGGTAGAAGTAAGTCATGGATAATATGTGAGGTAAGCTGATACAAGAAATGAATATAAAGATTTGAGCAATATTATAATCCCAGCCCATTCGTGTATTTAAGAAAAGAATTACAAATAAAACAAAAGCGCCTAGATTAAACGGCAGTGCCGTTTTAAACAAACTCCAATTGCTTTCTTTGAAAGATGTTCTCAAATGTTTCCATCCACTCCAGCTGTGATGAAAGACAAAATAGATAGCAAATGCCATAACCAAGGGCATCCAATAACTTAATGCCAGA
>DAIPZI010000151.1:0-3113 GCA_036782275.1 Crocinitomicaceae bacterium | reverse complement strand
GTGTATAATTATGCTCATAATAGTAATCAAGTTGAGCCTCAAATTGACAACATTTCCCTCTATACGCGTAATTCTGAAATAGTCATTTCTGGAATGACAGTAATAATTAGTGAAGTAATTGACAGAAACGGCAAGGCAGTTTATCAGGTATCGGATGTATTCAATAAACCAAAATGTAAAATAACTTACTAAGTTAATTATGAAAACAATAATTCTACTTTTATCTTTATTATACGTCAACAACGTCAACAACTGCTACTATGTACAAAGCATTGAAATTCACAATGGATTTAAAGTTGTTAACACAATAAAAAACAATGAAATATGGACATTAATATGTCCCGATTCAATATGTGATAAATACAGCACCCATTCTACTCCTTGTATCTACAAAGAGAAAACGTATGATTTTCACACTATAACATATGAAATGTATCTTGAAAAATCAACCGGAATTGGAGTCGCTTCTTCAGGGATAACGTGGCGAAAATGGACATCAAAATACAGAGAAACCATTTGGTCAAAATCGAATAATGAAATTCTATTCATTGAAGAGATTAGACTTTGTAATGATTAGGCGGTAGTGTCCCGTTTTGTGTGTCTGAGCAGTTAGTGTCAGTCTTCGAGGGTGACCTCCTCCCTTAAAGTGGACCGGTCAATACTGGAAAATCTGAGCTATTGAACGTTTGGTTAAGATACTGATTTGGGGATAAATTTCCAAGGGAACTATGCGGCCTAAAACGGTTGTAATCTTCTCTGAATTTATCAAACTTTTCTTGTGCATCTTCCAAAGAAAGAAACCAATTGACATTTAAACATTCATCTCTGAAAGAACCGTTGAAACTCTCTATAAAGGGATTGTCCGTTGGCTTTCCTGGCCTAGAGAAGTCTAACTTAACATCATTGTCATACGCCCACTTGTCCAGCACCTTGCTGATGAACTCACTTCCATTATCCACTTTTATTCGTGTTGGAAAAGCGTTCTGCTGTCCTGTAATTTCTTCCATAACCTGAACCACATCCGTTCCTTTCAATGACTTTCCTGCTTTGATGGCAAGAGATCTACGACTAAAATTATCCACTACAGTTAAGGCTCTAAAACGAGTTCCATCAAAGAGTTGATCGCTCACAAAATCCATGCTCCAACACTCGTTAAAAGTAGAAGCTGATCCGTTAGATGGCGTTCTATGTGCTGCTGAACGATTTCTTCTAGGTCGCTTAGAACGTAAGTTCAGTCCTTCCTCTTTATATACACGATACATTCGTTTATGATTATCTGTAAAGCCTTCACGCCGAAGAAGGATATGAAGTCGCCAGAATCCGTAACGCACCCTTATCGCTGCCAGCTCTTTCATGCGCATACGCAATAGTTCGTCGCCACGGCCTTTGGACTGATAATAATAAACACTCTTTTGCAGATGGATAAGAGTGCAAGAGCGATTGACGGAAATAGGGTATTCCATCCGGATATTATCGACCATCTCCCGCTTACGAGCTGGTCTTAGAACTTTTTTTGAAGTACATCTTGGAGAATTTGCTTGTCCAAACTAAGGTCCGCAACGAGCTTCTTTAATCGCGAGTTTTCCTCTTCGAGGCTTTTTAATCGGCGTAACTCTGATACGCCTAAACCACCATATTTCTTCTTCCAATTGTAAAAAGTGGCTGAACTGATACCCATCTTACGACACACCTCTGATATTGGCGTACCTGTTTCCGATTGTTTGATCGCAAATACAATCTGGGACTCCGTGAATTTTGACTTTTTCATAGCAAATAAGTTAACATTAATATTCCTTTATTTGCTCAAATCCCTCTAGTTTAGATCAGTACAGTTTAACGGGAGGAGGTCATTTTTAGGGAAGTCTACAAAAAGGGTAAGTCTACAAAAAAGTCTTTGCTTAAATTAGATCACTCCCCATAAAAAAGACCTGACCCGTATTACAGTCCACCAAACTATTGACCACTTCCTAATATATACTTCTTGAATTTGATATCGGTTAAATTATTTCGATACAATTGGATGTTGTGCTGACAGGGAATCAGCAAAGTATCTCCATAAAGAATATAGGGGTACGGGGTTTGAGTTTCAATCTTGTAAGTAATACCACTAGTCAATTGAGTGAAGCTATGGTGGTATATCCATGGAGCAAATGATGACTGTTGTACATGAAACGCATACTGATTTGTATCAGAGGGGTTCAGAAGGATAAAAGACTCATTTATCCAATAGAAATCACTTCTAATATCCATAACATAGTTTTTAACGCCCCTAGGTAGGTTTTGAAACTCAATTATTGCAAATGGCATCCTTTCTAGCTTGATCGTGGAATTATTGCAACTCATTAAGTGAAGCAGTATAATCCCTATTAATGTTCTTTTCATTGTTTAGTTTGATCTATCCAATCGTCTACACGATTGTGTGAATTGTGAAAATCTCCTTCTACTGGAATAAGTATCAAAGGAAGTGTAGTGAAAATCCATCCTTTCACCAATCCTTGTGGATTATTAACCTTAATGTTATTGGCAGTATCAAAAGTTCTCCCCGCGACACCGTATTCTCCCCATGGGGCATTTTCATTTGGTGTATTCGGTAACGGCCCGTTTGGCGGAAACACAGTTGTCATATTCCCTCCTTTGTTTTGAACAGGATCTTTAGGGTCATATACATTGGTGTGATTTACTCTTGAGGAGGCCTTGTCGGATAATTGATAATCGTCGCGAACAGGGGTATTTATAGTAAGTAAATTTAGCTGAACATCATCGAACTCTGCCATCTCTGCCATCATATTCAATGCTTCAATTGCCACATTTCCCCCATGACTATGACCTACAAGTGTTATTTGACCATTGAATGAATCACTTTTCATTTCGTTCATCGCCTGCATGACCAATTTAAATGCGGCTGAAGTTCGATATTCTGCGAAATTACCTCCTGACCATGTAAATATATTAGGAGTTAGTACATTATCATTAAATAGATTATTGCAAGCTTGACGAATTCCGTTCTTATTTTGCCAAGTTCCTTGATTTGACCATGTCCCGTGAACAGGAATGATTGTTCTGCCATCCGGATCCACCAACATGACAGGATTATTTCCTGTATATACATATGG
>DAIPZI010000150.1:0-3143 GCA_036782275.1 Crocinitomicaceae bacterium | reverse complement strand
TTTCAATAATACCTCTCTCTTCAGCATCATGCGGATGAATCTCAACCAAGTCTTCGTCATGCCATTTAACGTTACTAGTTCTTCTGGTTTGAGCACCCACATTGTATTGAGATAAAATTCTTCCTGTTGTCATTATTAACGGGAACTTACTGTTTACTTTTTCAGAGGTTGGTACATATTCAGTAACAAAGAATTTACCCTTTCCTCTTACAAATTCGTCGATGTGCATTGTTGGGGTTCCTTCAGGGCTCTCGTCGTTACATGGCCACTGGATACTTCCTAATTCATCAAGTTTTTTAAAACTCACACCTTTGAAGGTTGGTGTAAGTTTTGCAACTTCATCCATTATTTCACTTGCATGTTTATATTTCATTGGGTAGCCAAGTGCATTAGATAACATAACTGTTATCTCCCAATCTTCATAACCATTCTTAGGCTCCATTACCTTCCTAACAGGTGATATTCTTCTCTCAGCATTTGTAAATGTACCATTCTTTTCCAGAAAAGATGATCCAGGTAGAAAGACGTGTGCATACATTGCTGTTTCATTCAAAAATAAGTCTTGAACAATTACACATTCCATTGATTCAAGTGCATGAGTCACGTGCTGAGTATTCGGATCTGATTGAGCTATATCTTCTCCCTCACAATAAAGTGCTTTAAATTTACCAGAAATAGCTTCGTCTAACATATTGGGTATTCTCAGGCCTGGTTCACCTTGAAGTTTCACGTCCCAAGCATCTTCTAAGCTAGCACGGGTAGTTGAGTCGGATACATGTCGGTAACCAGGAAACTCATGAGGGAATGATCCCATATCACAGGCACCTTGAACATTATTTTGACCTCTTAAAGGGTTTACTCCTACCCCCTCTCTTCCAACATTTCCAGTTGCCATTGCTAAGTTAGCAATACCCATAACCATGGTCGACCCTTGGCTGTGCTCAGTAACCCCAAGGCCATAATAAATTGCGCCATTTTTTTCACTGGCAAATAATCTTGCTGCCTCACGAATAATTTTTGCTGGAATACCTGTTTCTTGTTCTAAGGCTTCAGGGGAATTTTTTTCTAATGAAACAAACTCTTTCCATATTTCAAATGACTCAAGTTCACATCTTTCCTTAATGAAGTCATTCTGAATTAAATCTTCAGTGACTATCACATGAGAGAGCGCATTTATAGTTGCAACATTTGTCCCTGGCTTTAATTTTAAATGATAATCTGCTTTGATATGAACCGAGTTATCAACAAGATCAATTTCCCTAGGATCAACAATAATAAGTTTAGCGCCTTCCCTTAAACGCCTTTTCATTTGGGATGCGAATACTGGGTGTCCATCAGTTGGATTTGCACCAATTATCATAATTACATCGGACTTCTGCACTGAATCAAAAGTTTGAGTTCCCGCAGATTCTCCTAACGTTTGCTTTAATCCATATCCTGTTGGTGAGTGGCAAACTCTCGCACATGTATCAATATTGTTATTACCAAAAGCAGCTCGCACTAATTTTTGCACAACGTAAACTTCCTCATTAGTACATCTTGAGGATGAAATAGCTCCTACCGAATCACCGCCATGTTTGCTTTGAATTCTTTTAATTTCTTTTGCAGCATAAGATATTGCTTCTTCCCAACTTACTTTTTTCCAGGGATCTTTGATACTTTTTCTTATCATTGGGGTAGTTATTCTGTCCTTATGGGTCGTATAGCCCCAAGCAAACCTTCCCTTAACACAAGAATGACCATGATTAGCTCCTCCATCTTTATTTGGAGTCATTCTTACTACCTTATCTCCTTGAATCTCGGCATTAAAAGAGCAACCTACACCACAATATGCGCAGGTAGTAGTAACAGACCTATCAGGGACGCCATTATCGATAATGGATTTTTCGATCAAGGTAGCAGTTGGACAAGCTTGAACACAAGCCCCACAGGATACACACTCTGAATCAATAAAATCTTTATTACCTGCCGACACTTTAGATTCAAAACCTCTACCATCAATTGTCAATGCGAATGTACCTTGTACCTCCTCGCATGCTCTCACACAACGGGAGCAAACAATACATTTAGAAGGATCAAAACTAAAATATGGGTTACTTTCATCCTTTTTAGAGTCAAGATGATTTTCACCTTCATATCCATACCTTACATCTCTTAATCCAACAGCACCGGCCATATCCTGAAGCTCACAATCACCATTCGTTGCACATGTTAGGCAATCAAGTGGATGGTCGGAGATATAAAGCTCCATAACACCTCTTCTAAGCTCTTCCAACTTGGGTGTTTGCGTTTTGACTTGAATACCTTCCGCAACTGGGGTGGTACATGAGGCAGGATAGCCTCGCTTACCTTCAATTTCGACAAGACATAGACGGCAAGAACCAAAAGGATCAACACTATCAGTAGCACAAAGCTTCGGAACACCTATACCGGCTTCCGATGCTGCGCGCATAATTGAGGTTCCTTCAGGAACAGAAACAGAAAAACCATCAACCGTTAAATTTATAGTTTTTGTGTTGTTCTTTTTGGGTGTTCCAAAATCTTTCGTATCGTCCATAATTTTTTCTAAATAGTTATTTTACAAGGTTTTTTTAAAGTTTATGCCTAAGTCTCTCTCTTTTCAAGACCAAAATCTGTAGGAAAAAAATTTAAGGCACTAATTACCGGGGAAGGAGTCATTCCTCCCATGGCACATAATGATCCATTTACCATGGTGTCTCCTAAATCTCTCAATAATTTCTCGTTCTTATTCTGATCAATACCTGCTTTGATTTTATCAATAACTTCCATGCCGCGAGTTGAACCTATTCTGCAAGGTGTGCACTTTCCACAAGATTCAATAGCACAAAATTCAAAAGAGTAACGCGCCATTTTCGACATATCAGCTGTGTCATCAAAAGCAACAATACCTCCATGACCAACAACGGCATTTAATTCAGAAAATTTTTCATAATCTAATGGCGTATCAAACTGTTGTTCTGGTAAAAATGCACCAAGGGGACCACCTACTTGAACAGCCTTTATAGGCTTGCCAGAAAAAGAACCTCCTCCAAAGTCATATAATAGCTCTCTTAACGATATGCCAAAAGCTTTCTCAATTAATCCCGTTTGCTTAAGATTACCTGCAAGCTGAATTGGAAGAG
>DAIPZI010000149.1:0-3177 GCA_036782275.1 Crocinitomicaceae bacterium | reverse complement strand
CCGATATGACCATGGAAGAAGTGATAGCGCTATTGGACATGATTCCGTAAGTTTTTTTTTACTATCTTGTGTAACGAAGTTTTAAAAGGTCACTAATAGACCATACATTCCCTAAATTCAAATTGTTATGCGAAGAAGAATCATTCAAGTTTTAGTGGGTATCGTGTTTATGCTCGGACTCCTTTTCAAGTTTATGCACTATCCGGGCGCTGGTGTGCTACTTATTTCAGGCATACTTGGAATGACCGTATTACTGCTTGATCGAATTATTCAGCATAGAGCACCAACATTTTTATCCAGACACAATATTTCGTGTATGCTTGGAATCATCTACTTATTGGCCGTAGCTTTTAAAGTTTTTCATCTCCCTGGTACGGGAATCATGCTCATTATTTCCATGATCGGATTTACCATTGTACTGATTGAATTTGCTTATAGCATCCGACAATCTAAGTATGCCATTCTCCCGGCATTATTTTCGATTACTATTCTGTTTGCGCTCTTTCGCATTATGCATTGGCCTGAAATTCCTCATGTGCTTTATGGCTCGTATTTTATTTTTGCCATTGCCCTGCCCGCTTTGCTTTTTTCTAGAGGACAAGCACTTAAGAAAACACATGGAAAGCTGAGCAAGAGCTTTTTAATGCTAGGGCTTCTTACCCTCGTTCTTTTGGCTGTAGAAATAAAACTTCGTGTATACCCTGAAGCTTTAGGCATTGCCGTTTATCAATTGCGAATCGTGCAAACCGCTCTTGTTGCAGGTATTGTTTTAGCCGCTCAAAAGACCATTCAAGCCGGGCCGATTATCGACAAAAAAACCTACGACTATCAAATGCTCAGGTTTTTACAAGGAGGATACCTAATTATGCTGGTGATGCTGATATTGGTAGCTAGAAATCACTAAATATTATTAATTTTAGGGGTGTTCTAATTTTAAATCTTTAAAATTCCCAATATAAGATGAAATCATTGATTAAAGCCCTAGCATTCCTATTTGTCGGTGTACAAACCTTTGAAGCACAAACACTCGTAAACCAAACTTTGGTTCATGACGGAAATAATCGTGAATATGCTATTTATATTCCGGCAAGCTATGACGGAAACCAAGAAGTACCCTTGCTCTTCAATTTCCATGGAGGCGGAGGAAATATCGTTGATTACATGTCTGACGTTGATATGAGACCCATTGCGGATACCGCTAACTTTCTTTTGGTTTATCCTCAAGCGGTTCCAGACCCTGGAAACGGAGGATCTACCAGCTGGATGCATAAGGCTCCGACAACTTTTGATGATGTCCCTTTTGTTGAGGCAATGATTGATGCTGTAGGGTCAGAATATATGATTGATAACAATAGGATTTATGTGTGTGGCTATTCTTTAGGAGGAGAATTTACCTACGAATTAGCGTGCAGCTTAAACCATCGCATTGCTGCTGCTGGAGCTGTGGCAAGAACAATGCAAGGAGAAACTTTTAACAACTGTGCGCCTCAGCATCCAACTGGAGTACTTACCATTCTTGGTACTTCTGATGCCATATCAGATTATAATGGAATCATTTTTAATGGTATTCAGTATTACATGTCGGCTGCTGAAACCCATGAATATTGGGCAACAGCCAACAACTGTGTTGCCAATCCTACGATGACCACCGTCGCAAATACCAATACCTCTGATGGAAGCTCAGTTGAGCGATATACCTGGACAGATGCCTCAGGCTGCGCATATGTAGAGCACCTCAAAGTTATTAATGGGGGACATGACTGGCCGGGTGCTTTTGGAAACATGGATATTGATGCGAGCCAAGAAATTTGGAGCTTTGTTTCAGGATATGACCTTTCGGGCCTTATTGGATGTGCAACAAATTCAATAGAAAATGTTTTAGGCCTTGAAGATAAGTTGCAGGTTTATCCAAATCCAGCACATCAATTTATCCAAGTCAATACCCTAAATAGCGAGCTAATTACCATTAACGATCAAGCAGGTAAGCTGATCATGCAAATGACTCCCCAAACCACAGAGTCAAGGATTGATATTAGTGCATTGCATTCAGGCATTTACATCTTACGACAAGGCCATCAATACACGAAATTTATTAGGGAATAGAAAGGTTCTCATAACGATTCTTGTTCTTCCATCTTCTTACACTTAGTGTAAATATTACACTTATCACGGATTAAATCAGTAAGTTTATGCTTATTAAAACAATCCTATGATTAAAAGATTCCTACCCTTACTCCTATTGTGCAGCCAACTGTGCATGGCACAAAGTCTACCCATTGATTTTGAAAACAATATCGTTACTTCTGATTTTGTAGATTTTGATGGTGGCACAGCCACTGTTTTACCCAATGCCCAATCAAGCGGAATAAACACAAGTGCTACCGTAGCACAAATCGTTCGAAATGGAGGGGCTCTATGGTCAGGAAGTAAAATATATTTGGCTTCCAACCTTGATTTTTCCACTTCTAACATCATCACCATGAAGGTATACACCAGTGCGCCTATTGGGACAGTGGTAAAGTTCAAGCTTGAGGGCTCAGGAAGTACAGAACGGGATGCAACAACTACAGTCAGTAATGAATGGGAAGAGCTTAGCTGGGACTTTACGGGAGAACCTTCCAATTTCAATACCTTGGTATTCATGTTTGATTTTGGCAATGTTGGCGACGGTTCTGCAAATTCAACTTTTCTTTTTGATGATGTTGAGCAAGTTTTTGGAGGCGCACAGCTTGACCTGCCTGTTACCTTTGAGGATCCTGCTGTCAATTACACAACCACAGATTTTGGAGGAAATCTCTCTACAATGATCACAGACCCCTTTGACGCCAACAATACGGTTGTAGAAGTGATAAAAACCGCCCAAGCCGCTACATGGGCAGGAACTACCATTGGAACACCTGCTGGTTTTGCTACAAATATTCCATTAAGTATGTCAGAATCCATTATGACTGTTCGGGTATGGTCTCCTGCAGCAGGAACGCCTATCCGATTAAAAGTTGAAGACTCAAGTGATCCAACGCATACCTGTGAAACCGAAACCAATACCACCGTAAGTGGAGATTGGGAAACCATGGTCTTTGATTTTACAAATCAAGCTCCTGGAACAGAGCTTCTGAGTATTGGTTTAGGATGGGGCTGGACCTATAATATGGCTTCTATCTTTTTTGACTTTGGAAC
>DAIPZI010000148.1:0-3200 GCA_036782275.1 Crocinitomicaceae bacterium | reverse complement strand
GAATCAAACCCATTTTGAGCGTGACAAAGATTTTGTCTTAATAACAATGGAAAACAAATGAGACCAATAATCGTCAATAACTTCACGAATCTAAGTTACAAATCTTAAATGAAATCTAATATGTCCAAAGTTATAATATTGTGAATAAAAAATTCTGTTTTTACATGAGTCAAATGAATGTTTGAATTACTTTTGTATTTACATTTTTTACATATGTTATCAATTAATCCAAAAGAAATAGAAATACCAAAATTGCATCGGTATTTGCTTGGTTCAATAGGTCCTAGACCTATCGCTTTTGCATCAACAATTGATGAACATGGTAACGCAAACCTGGCACCGTTCAGTTTTTTTAATGTCTTTAGTGCAAATCCACCGGTTTTGATTTTCTCACCTGCTAGATCGGGGAGAACGAATACGACAAAAGATACATACAACAATGTTAAAAACATTCCCGAAGCGGTGATTAATGTGGTGAACCATGATATGGTTCACCAAATGAGTCTAGCAAGTTCCCCATACCCTTCAGGTGTTAGTGAATTCGAAAAGTCTGGGCTTACCCCAATTGACTCCGAATTAATCACCCCCCCTCGAGTGAAAGAGTCTCCTGTTCAATTTGAATGTAAAGTGAATGAGGTGATTGAATTGGGGAATGAAGGTGGAGCAGGAAACTTAATAATCTGCGAGGTAGTCAAAATCCACATCCAAGAGAACCTTCTCGATGAGAACCAAATGATCGACCAACATAAGATTGATTTGGTATCTAGAATGGGAGGGAACTGGTATTGTCGCGCTGACAAAAATTCGATGTTTGAAATTAAAAAACCAATAACGACCTGTGGAATTGGTTTCGATGCGTTACCGAAAGACGTATTGAATAGCTCAATACTTACAGGTAATGATTTAGGACAATTGGCAGGAATAGAAGAACTGCCAAATGAAACTGATGTTAACGAATATAAACTACTAGAATTAAGTGAATTGTTTCTATCTTTAGAAGAGGATGCGGTTCAGTTAGAAATTCAAATTCACCAAAGAGCTCAAGAGCTTTTAGAAAGAAATCTACTCGAGGAGGCATGGATGACCTTGCTTTCTTTTAATAATTAATAATAAATAATATGTACAAGTTCCAAGGAAAAATCAAAGTCATTAACGACATTCAAGAAATAAGTGAAAAATTTAAAAAACGAGAATTCGTAGTAACCGACACCTCATCAATGTATCCTCAAGATGTTATGTTTCAATCTGTGCAAGACAAATGCGCAATGTTAGATGGTTACTCTGTTGAAGACGAGGTAGAGGTATCATTTAACTTAAGAGGTAGAGAATGGACGAGCCCTGATGGCGTTGTGAAATACTTTAACACACTTGATGCGTGGAGAATAGAAAAAATGGGGCAAGGAAGTGGAATTCCTGCAGGTGGCGCTGGAGCAATGGATCTTAATCCTGAAACGGCAGCAACAAGTGCGCCTGATGCGAGTGGTGAAAAAAGCGACGATTTGCCTTTTTAAATTAATTCGTATTTACAAAACTGAGCGGGGTGAATGCCCCGTTTTTTTTTGACCTAAAAATGAAGGATAGGCCAAGAGAGTTACTCGGTGATAACTAATTTAAACATCTGATTGCCTACTTTTAAAATATACGAACTAGATGGAAGACCTGAAATATCTATTCGTTGTGAGCTAATTCTTCCACTCATAATCTTTTCTCCAAGAATAGAATATATCGCATAATCTTGTACGCTTTTAAGATTTGATTCTACAGTAAGATAAGTAGATGCAGGATTCGGAAAAATAGATATACTAACCTCTTCTATTAAAGTTTCATTTCCTACCATGGGTGGAAAACAGTCACTATTCGAATAGACTTCATCAAGGTCTTTATTGATTGATATTAAGCAACGACACATATTAAAGCTGTCGTGCATATAACCAAGGCTATAGTTTGTCCCTACACCCTCAATAAATGTAAGCGGTTCATCACTACCCCAAAAATGGTAATTCGTCTGAACATGTTTAACCCCAGAAATATAATATACAGAATCTATGATTGAGGTAATTACTTCATTCCACGGCTGATAAATCAGAAAAGTGTCTCCTACATTCAACGACAGATCCATGATAAGATACTCCACAGTATCTAACCCAGACATCGTTTCAATCGCACTCATAAACCAAGCCTTTCCTGTCGTCACATCCTCGCGAGCAAATCCATTGGCATCTATACCAGCTAAGTCATAAGACACTCCTCCAGAATATACAGTTCCAACCATTTTATAGCTCTCCCCGTTAATCATAGATTCCATTTCCGAAACTTGCTCCTTGACATGCGCCTGATCTAAATTACAAAATGGCGTTTTCCATGTGGTGTTTTCTATTCCGAATATGGAATTATAATTCTGTGCCAATAAAACATTTGATGACGACAAAAACAAGAATGAAATAACAATAACTTGAATAATAAACTTCATTAAAAATACTTTGTATAGTAAATATACAACTAAACATTTGATATTCAATGTTCTATACTTGTTGATAAAGTAGATAGATTAAGCAATCTCTATCTGTAGATGTGAAAAAGAACTTATTAAGTCGATTAATATAAGGTCATCGCTAAACCGCACCCAACCAATATACTTAGCAGCTTAAGCAGGTTGAACTTATGATTTTCAGAGGTCTCAAAAATAATAGTAGTTGAAATATGTAAAAACATCCCTACTACCACTGCAAGAATAATATGTAAATCCAAGCCGAACTGTTCTGGAGTAAATTTAAGTCCAATTAAAGCTCCAGCAGGAGTCATTGTTGCAAAGAACAAAAGAAACAACCAAGACTGAATGAGACTTAGTTTCGTATTCATTAATAAAGTCATTAAAGCGATTGAAACAGGAACTTGGTGAAAGATTATTCCCCAAAATAATGACTCATGAACATGGTGATGTTCATTTACAATTCCTGCATACTCATTCCCTAGAGGAAGACCTTCAATTATTGAATGAACAGACAAAGAAATAAATAGCGCCCAAGGCAATGATTGACCCTTATGGAAATGAACATGTCCGTGCTCAATTCCTCCAGAAAAATATTCTAAAATCAACTGAACAAGAAACCCAATGAGAATAAAAAAACCAACCCGCTCAGCTCCATCATGGTATATGTCTGGCAATAAATGTTGAAAAATTATAGCCAAAAGAAATCCAC
>DAIPZI010000147.1:0-3217 GCA_036782275.1 Crocinitomicaceae bacterium | reverse complement strand
CTAATGCTGGATTCAAATAAATGGGATTAGAGAAAAACTGAGTAAAGGTTGGATCCTGTGCATTCAGCTGCGGGCTGACACAAACTATTGTTATAATAAAGAGTAATTTTTTCATATGTTAAAATGTTATGTACCTTCTTGTTTTCTTACTGATGTCAGAGTTAATTCTAATTGTTAATTGGTGTGTGTAAAGATGTTGATTAAGCTGTGGAATATATGAGTTTGTTGATTGAAGAATCAGGGCAAATCTATTCAGTGAGAGTCCGATTGAGGCGGAGTATTGATCATTAAAATCAGCTGACGCTCCTAAATAAAACTTGTCTAAATCAAGAGAGAATCCTCCAAAATATTGCTTGTTTTTATTGACCGAACGCATATAAAAGTAGGGGTGAAAGCTCAACTTTTCGTTTCTTGAAACGTATTGTGTTCCAGCGTAAAGACTGTAAACTGAAGGTGTTCGGTAGTTTGTGTTTTGGTTGTTTTGATAAATGTTTTCAGAGTGATTAAGCAGATTTGAAGCTTGAAACCCGATATAAAAAATGTTTGTATTAATCGTAAATCCTAAATCAAGGTCTCTGTACCATAATTTTCGTCCAATGTTTTGGGTCGTATCGTAAGAGAATGTTTGGGGCGAATCAGAATTAAAGATCGCCAATGAATTGTTTTCTGCTTTTTCGCGGTCCAAAAGCTTATTTCCGATTTTTAGTTTTGCAACGGGTTCAAGAATAATGTTTCTACTCAGTCCTATTTTCGGTGATACAATTAATGCTCCATTCCAATCTTTAATGCTCCCGTCCGCATAATAATCATAATTTATTTGTGCTCCGATTCCTGATCTAATGGGGCGAGCATAAGTGTCAAATGTAATTTGCTGACTCAACTTTTGTTGGTCCGAATTCATCCAGCGAATTCTAGATATGGATTGAAATCGAGATTGCGAAACCGATCCAATTGAGCTAAGATTCGCATCAATAGATGATGTTTGAGGTATTAAATAATGATGATCTCGATAATTACTTAATGCGACATTTTTGGAGAGAACTCGATCAATCTGATTAATGATTCTTTTGGTTTTGGCCTTAATACCTAGAGACTTCGATACGTTTCCTTCAAATTCAAGCCCCTCTTCTGTCAATTCAATATTTTTTGAATTTACGGTATTCGTATTTTTTGAACTCAATTCAAGGTCAAGGTTAATTTTCAGTTTCTCTATCAATAAATAATTCAAATCAAAAGAATGTCCGACAGTATTTGAAAGATTTGATGTCACTTTAGGGTCGGTGTTAAATAATGACATCCCTTTAGTTAAACGAGAAGCATCTCGGCTTGGATACTTCGCTTCGTATGTAGAAGCAAACAAGTTCCGATTTTCTCTTTTTGTATTATTAAAAGTGGAAATATTGAAACTTTTATTCTCCGAAACATTGTTTTTGTTTTGGCTGTCGGGAGAAACTGTTATGCTGATATTATTACCAACATTCACCTTTTCTTTAAAATGTATTTGTCTTCCGATGAACAGGATAACTAAAATACCTAAAACATTAATAAAACGATAGGTATTTGATTGTTCTGTTTTTTTAGAGATCTTAATATCATTCACGAATGTGTCTGACATTTTGATATTGGACATTTTCCACATGTCAAGATCAACCTCAAGTTCAGGGTGATTTAATATGTAGCTTTCCAAGAGTGATTCTTGCTCAGAACTCAAATTGCCTTCGACGTAGTCAAAGAGCCAACGATCTATGTTGTCAAAATTTGGGGTTGTCATGCGAGCTTATTCAATCCTTTTAACTGTTTCTTAATTTTCATTCTTGCACGAAATAGATATACTTTAACTTGCGATGGAGACAAATCAAGAATTTGTCCAATGTCGCCGTAAGAGTATCCTTCGATGTCTCTTAACAGAATAATACTTTTTTGAATTGGAGGTAAAATATTCACGATCCTTTCAACCATTTGCATGGATTCAAAATTTGAATCCGGAAGGGTTGATTTTTCTGGAAGTGATTGGCTGTCCATGTAACGCGTACGTGATTTTTTATTTAAAAAATTAATCATCGCATTGTGTGTACATTTATATAACCAAGCTTTTACTTTTTCCAACTCAATCTTTTTTCTGTTGATCCATAATTTCTCAAAAACATCTTGAACAATATCCTTCGAATCCTCCTCGTTACGCATAAAATGATATGCATAACGATACAGGGGAGCACTTAGCTCTTCAATGATATTGTTATATTCATGTTTCTTCAAAACTTGCAATTACAGTTAATACAAATTGAATAGGTCAAAAGTTACAGGTGATGTAACTCCTTAAACAAATATAGTGAAATAGTTGGTGAATTAAAATCCAAAATTATCAAACCCTTCGCTCGAAAGTTTCTGATAATTCTCCTCGTTAAATTCAAAGAGCTGAGAAGGTTTGTGAGGTACGCCGACCTGTTTTTCGTTAAGGGGAGTAAGGATTTGCAGATTTAAAATCTTACGTCTAAAATTTCTTTTGTCTAGCGGTTTATTTAAGATACTCTCATATAATTTGTGCAATTGACTAAGCGTAAATTTTTGTGGGAGAAGATTAAATCCAATAGGTTGAATTTTTATTTTTCTTTTCAATTGACTTAAGGCGCATTCTAAAATCTGACTGTGGTCAAAGGCCAATTCGTCAATTTCCTTAATGGGAGCCCAACCTGCACTTTCGGCGAACGAGGAGGCTTCCGGATTAAAATCATGCATTTTAACCAAAGAGAAATAAGCTACTGTAATAACACGAGCATCAGGCTCAGCTCGCAATGATTTTAACCACTCTTTGTCCGATTCTTTACCCATCCTGTTTGGGTCGCCAAAGGCACCTACTTGCTCTAAATAAATGTTATCGATTCCTGTCAGCTCCTTTAAAACCCTATTGGCAGCTTCATCAAGAGTTTCGTTGTCGTAAATTAAATCACCAGGCACGGCCAATCTTGATCGCCCTGTAGTTTTAGATAACCCACTGTCTATCAGTAAGCAATGAAGTTGATCAAAGTCAAACCCAAAAATAACGCAGTCAACGGATACGTTTGGATTTAATTCTAAAGCTTTATTTTTGTTTACAGACTTCAATATTGTTTAATTTATTATATCTTTGAAAGTGTGTAAATGACACACAGCTAAAATATTTATTTTATGATTTTTATCATTGAAAGTGGGTCAACCAAAAGTGATTGGGTTTTGATTG
>DAIPZI010000146.1:0-3236 GCA_036782275.1 Crocinitomicaceae bacterium | reverse complement strand
TTACGTGCAAATTTAATTGCCTCCGAAATGCCTTCTGTATTCACACAAAGAGCGATCAATGCAGGTGTTTTGCCTACGGCGAGATTAAAGCCCTGATTGAGCTCATCAAATGGTTCGTCTGCCTTTTTGAGGTAGGTAACATTAGTTGACTTTATAGACTCTTCTATTTGTGAAACAGAGTCTTTGGTTTTTTTCTTTTTTGAATTGTTTTTTTTATCGGATTTACAAGAGGGAAGGTAGAGGCTTAAACCCGCTACTGCCAAAAGCTTTACAAAATCTCGTCTTTTATTTATGTGGTTCATAATATGATAAAACCTTTCTTTTGGTTAGGACAGGAACGTATTGAAATACGCTTTTACTTCAGAAATGTGTTTTTGCTTTTCCTCTTCATTTAACCAGCTTGCTTCAAAAGCATTTATAGCCAGCTGCATCAAATGGTCCTCAGTTAAGTTTAATGCCCTGGCTGTTTCAATATAATTTTCATTCATGTATCCTCCAAAATAGGCGGGGTCGTCAGAGTGTATGGTGGCCAAAAGCCCTTTTTCAAGCATTTTTAGAACAGGATGGTCCTCCATTTTTTGAATGACCTTTAGTTCTACATTACTCAAAGGACACAAGGTTAAGCCCATGTTTTTTTCAACAAGAGCGTTCACCAAGTTTTCATCATCAAGGCAACGGTTTCCGTGGTCTATTCTGTCTACGTTCAGAAGGTTTATAGCTTCCCAGATGTATTCTACAGGCCCCTCCTCTCCGGCATGAGCAGCTAACTTATACCCCTCCTCCGCAGAAGCTTTAAAGACATTTATGAATTTACTCGGGGGATTCCCAAGCTCAGAAGAATCCAACCCCACACCGTCAATCCAATCCTTATAAGGGATTGAGGATTCAAGCGTTTTAAACGCTTCCTCTTCACTTAAATGTCTCAAGTAAGACATAATGAGCTTGTAAGACATATTAAATTCAGACTTTGCTTTTTCAAGAGCCCGGTATATTCCCTTAATGACAACATCAAATGAAACTCCTCTGTCAGTATGCGTTTGAGGATCAAAAAACACCTCGACATGAACCACATTTTCGCTGTTCACTTTTTTAAGATAAGCCCAAGTCAGGTCGTAAAAATCTTGTTCGTGAATGAGTACCTGAGCACCTATATAATAGAGGTCTAAAAACTCTTGAAGGTTATTGAATTTGTACGCTTTTTTTAAAGACTCGACGGAGTCATAGGCTAAAGCGATATTGTTTCTTCTTGCAATTGCGAACATCAGCTCGGGCTCGAAGCTCCCTTCAATATGAAGATGAAGCTCTGCCTTGGGTATCCCCTGAATAATGTTATTTAAAATGGTTTTTTCCATAGTTGTCTTTTTACAAAATGAGCCAACGGCTAGTGTAAAATCAGTTATTATGCAATTTACACATTGTTGAGCATAGTTTTAATCACAAAATAGCCAAAAGTGAATGTACTTATGATTTTAAGTGCTAATAACTAAACGAGGAGACCGTTTATATAAATTTTTCTACGCGTATACTGCACCAAAAAATGTTGAGCTTATTCTATAGTTTAACGTTACTTGAATTATTGTATGCTTGAATTGCTTTAACCATTTTACGTGGTGCTACCTTCACAATAATAGGTCCGGATAAAAATGCAGCGAGACCCACATACATAGTATTTGGTACATTAAAAGATAGATTAGAGTTCAATCCCTGAATCAAAGAATACGCAATAATACCTGCACCCGCAACCGTTAATCCCCAACCGAGAATATTTAAATTCTTATAAGAGTTTAAATATTGCATACTCGAAACATTATCCTTTAAATCCTTCTTTAAGTTTGAATAACTCGTGCGCTTCACAAAAGAATAATCCATAGTATACCAGCTATTAAAAGGGTTTAAAGCTTTATTGGGGTTTATTACGAATGAAGATGAATAAAAAGAAACCTTTCCATCAATAATACGGTTTTGAAATCCAAATGGAGTTTTAGCAAAATTCCCCTTGTTGTTCTGATAAAACATCACCGTATTTAATTCATAAGCCTGTTCATCTAAAAATAATATACGTTCCCTTTTTATAACCTCATTGCCTACAAGTTTTTTTCCATTCTTGAAAACAATAAAGTGATTTGCTTCATCATTCACTTGTGAAAAACTGGTTATTGGTACCAATATGAAAACGAGAATTGATAAAAAAAATCTCTTTGCCATCCTTTAAAGTTAAATAAAAAAAATAACGGACTGACCATGATTTTTATACAGCTTTACCGCATTAATATTGGATGAATCTAAAAATGTGGGATTCAATTAATCTAGCATCTTTAGGGTGTTCAATCCTTTAATTGACCGTAGATATTAATGGCAGAGCGAATGAAATAGTATCGAGATAGAGTTCTGGTCATAATTAGATGCAAGGTCCAACGAAAGGCACATCTTTATTTTTCCATTGTGAAGCCCTTTAAATACTTGGATTCAGGAAGTCGTACTCTCTAAATAGAGAGACATTTGTGTCACCACTGCCTTCGAATTGCCTGAAAATGCTTTATCGTCGAACAAAAGAACGGGTCGCTTTAAAAAGGTATAATCACTCAAGAGCAATTTTTTATAATCAGTATCTTCAAAAGAGGAGGAGTCTATCGATCTGAATTTGACCGCACGTTTATTGAAAAGCTCCTCGTATGAGGAAAAGTGTTTTTTTATCTCTTCCAGTTCTTCAGGAGTTATCGGGTTAGACTTTATTTCACGAAGAACGACCTCCTCAGGCAAGCTTAATTCTTTGAGAATTCGCCTGCAGGTATCACAAGTTTTTAAATAAAAAAAGGTCGCGTTTAGCAAAACTCAGCGTATGCAGCTTTCAGGTTGTTTGATATCATTTCGGCAGTCCCTCCTTCGATATGATGACGTTCTAAAAAGTGAACAAGCTTACCATCTTTAAACAAGGCTACAGAGGGCGATGAAGGAGGATAAGGTAAAAAGTATTTTCTTGCCTGAGCAACAGCATCGGTATCTACTCCTGCAAAAACAGTCGTCAAAGCATCTGGGCTTTTATCTCCTTCTACAGAAAGCTTTACGCCTGGGCGCATATTTCCAGCGGCACAGCCGCATACAGAATTGACAACGACAAGCAATGTTCCTGAGGTATTTTGTATTGAAGAATCAACGTCTTCAGTTGAGGTAAGTTCTTTAAAGCCAACAGACGTTAAGTCTTCTTTCATTGGCTGTACTAATTCTGGTGGGTACAT
>DAIPZI010000145.1:0-3281 GCA_036782275.1 Crocinitomicaceae bacterium | reverse complement strand
ATCTTTAAGTTTTGATGGGAGCCAGTGTAAAATATATCCAAAAATCATTACATAAAGAGCCGTGTCAAATCCAAGCATTAAGGTGTTGAATGTTTCGTTATTTAGGTCAAAATGATACCAGATTTGATTGAGCATATTTATCGGGGCTCCATCCTCTTCAAGTCTAAACCAGATACGCGTGAACGTAATGAAATTGAATGTGATTAAGACCCTCCAAAATCGGGAGATTAGAGTGGAAGAATTTTCATAGGGACTGATTTTCCTCCAATGGTTGTAAAAAATGAGGGCCGCACCATTCATGGCTCCCCAGATTACGAAGTTTTCACTCGCTCCATGCCAAAGCCCCCCAATAACCATCGTAATAAGCAGGTTTAGGTCTCTGTGAACATACTTTTTAAACCCGGGAAAAATCAGTGATATTCCAATGTACGTGATTAATAAACCCAAATAAATAAACAGAAGCCAATACCATTGTGTGATGAATATCATGAAAATCAAAATGACCATTGTGGCAATATAGGTTCCGATACCACCACTTCTATTTCCTCCTAATGGGATATACAGGTAATCTCTTAGCCATGAACCTAAAGACTTATGCCACCTTCTCCAAAAGTCGGCAACACTTATTGCTTTATAAGGTGAATTGAAGTTTTCTAACAATCGGAATCCCATGAGTCGTGAAACCCCTATAGCAATGTCAGTATATCCAGAAAAATCGCCATATATCTGTAATGAATAGCCCCACATGGCAAGAATACTTATAAAACCCGGAAAAGCCTCTGGAGCATCAACAACCTTATCGATGAAATGGATGGCAATATAATCTGCTAGAACTATTTTTTTAATAAAACCTTTAGCTATCTGTATTATAGACCAGCTAAAGTCTGTGTGATTTAATTTAAAGGGTTGACTGATCTGCGGGATGAAATCTCTTGCTCTTACAATTGGACCGGCAACAAGCTGTGGGAAAAAGCTAACAAAGAACGCATAATCGAAGAAGTTTTTAACGGGAGTAACTTCTTTCCTGTAAATATCAACAACATAGCTTATGCTTTGAAATGTGAAAAATGAAACCCCAACGGGAAGAACGATGTAGTCGACAAAAGAACCTTCACCAAAAACACTATTCCCCATTTGCGCGAAGACATTGAAAACCTCATGTTTCGTATGAAACATTTTGTTAAATGATTCTGTGAAAAAATAGGCGTATTTAAAATAGCCAAGGGTGAGAATATTAAACAGGACTGAAAGCGTTACAAACCCTTTCTTTTTGATTTGGGAATTGGTGTTCCATACCCCCTTTCCAATAAAATAATTGATAACGATACTCGAAAAGAGCAGCAGTACGAGTAATCCTGATGTTTTGAAATAAAAGAATAAACTAGCGACAAATAGAAAAATACTTCTTGTCAGTTTGTATTTGTGGATATAGCTAAATATGGCAAGGACCAAAAGAAAAAAGATCCAAAAATCAAGCTGAGTAAAGATCAGTGGATGACTTTCGTCAAAAGTAAAGAGGTCGTCAAATCTTGTCATTTTCCTGATTTATCAATTTGCTTTAAGCACTCCCGTAAGTTTAAATATTTCAAAAAGGCATCAATGTATAATTCACCTTTAAGGTGGTACCCCTCTTTTGTAAAATGAATATAGTCGCCCCTCATTAATCCTTGTTCTCTCCATGTATTCGATGACCCTAAGCCTCCCATGAAACCATATAAATCCCACACGCCGCATTGATATTCTTTCGCAAGTTCAATAATGACCTCTCTTTGTCTCGCTGTGTTTTTATTTGGATAACGTTTTTTGTAATAACAATCATTGGGTACTGTTAATAATATCGCACAATGTGGATTGGCTTCTAAAACAAGGTCCATCATTTTCTTAAGGTTTTTACGATAAACTTCAGGCTTAAAGTCCTTGTATGGTACAAAGCCATCATTCGTCCCAACTGAAAATGCAAAATAGTCCGGGGGGGATAGCTTTAGATCCCTAAGGAAGTTGTCATTGCCCAAATAAGTATATAGCCCAGCACCATTTATTCCTATTGAATTGTATGATATGCCTGGTAGATCATTAAGTAGCTCAAAACCGTAGAGATCCAAACGAAAAGATTTTTTTGACACCCTGGCAAGCTGCATATCGATTGATTCAATTGGGTCTGTAAATCTAATTTCTGTATACCCCTTATCCGCACAACGCCTTACAGATTGAATGAGTATTTCGTCATCACCAAAATTAAATTCATAAGGAATAAAGCCACTATTGTGATAGATTCTCATCGCGTGAATAGGGGGTGTTACCCTGCTTTTTTTATGTTTAAAATTCAAATCAATCAAGGAGTCAGAGCATGATATCGCTGCACCAGTGATTCCATAGTGTATGAATTTGGGTCTCTGAATCACACTTCGGTAACCATCCCAATTGTTTGTGGATGTGAATCGATAATTGCTAGGGTTATTTGTTTTTGCCAAATTAAATGGAAATACGAGACCTCTTTCTCCTTTTAATCCTGGCCAATTAGATTGAATAAAGTTTCTAAAATCATGTGTGTAAATATCGGCTTGAATATGTGATCCTCCGATATGATAAAATTGCATCTTACGGTCCTTGAAAAGGATCATAGAATCTAAGTTTTGAGTGAGTAAATTCCAGTTTGGGCTAGAGTCCGAAGGGAACTGAAAGTAATTCTCATCAAAATTTATAAATTGAAATTGGTTAAGGGCATTGGTGTCAATACAAATAGTATTCGGGAGAATCGTTTCTTTTTCCACTTCTATCACTTGACCAAAGTATATGTTTGGAAGAATAAAAATAAAAAACGCAAAAAGCTTACTCCATACTATCATCAACTTTCTTCTTTATTGATACGCTATTGTTTTCCCATTGCTTATAAGCTGAAATTAAAGCATTGTAAAATAATTGAGATGCTTTACTTGCTCCTTGGTTTGAGAAATGTACATAGTCCTTTCCAGCAAGTCCGTTGCTAACCCACGCAAACATTGAGTTTTTTCCGCCCATGGCATCATATAAATCCCAATAAGAGGCGCCAGCAGCCAAGCTTTGCTTTTTCATTTGTTCAACACAATAGGGCAAGAATTTGTAAGTTGAATATATTCCTTCTTTGTATTGCGCCATGTCACTTGGTCCAATAACAATAATCGCCGCATTTCTTGAACAGCTTTGTACATACTCTATTTGTTTCTTAAATCTATAGGCATAATTTCTTACGGCGCTACTGTCTTTAAAATAGGGAACTGAGTTTCCTCCAAATTGTAAAATAA